>DASZWE010000021.1:0-9116 GCA_035546735.1 Puia sp. | reverse complement strand
TTGGTAATGCTCGGCGACCCGAGGAAGCTGACTCCGGAGCAGCAGGCGTTTTATAAAAAATGGAACAGCTATTTAAAACTGATGGAAGCGAAATATCGATACTCGCAGTATTTTCAGCTATATGATATTTTCGACCGGCCTACAGATAACAATTGGGACGGATGCTACCGCATCAATACCGAAAAACAAGGAGGCCTCATGTTTTTCTATCGGAATAATTCCTCGGACGAACGCCGTACTTTTAAGATCCCATGTCTGCAGCCCCGGAGCCGGTATAAAATATATTCATTCGGGACAGGCCAGACGATAGGCTCCTTCACCGGAAAAACCCTGATGGAAAAAGGCATAACGGTCACCATTCCATCCCTCTATACAGCACAGGTGCTGACCATCGAAAAGGAATGATCACACAACCGCCCCCCCTGTCATCTTTGTCATAACCAACATAAAAAAACTATTATGACAACCCACGAAACAGCAGCCCGTTATCACGAATTAGCCTCCCAGCGGAAATTTATCGAGATCCAGGACACCCTCTATGATGAACACGTCATTTGCCAGGAGCCGGATAAAGCGGCGTCGATGGGAATGCCCGTCTTTACCAATGCCCGGGAAGCCCTTAAAGCACAGGGTATCGCCCGCCGGGCCACGATCGAGACCATACATTCCTATACCTGCAGCGAACCGCTCGTCGCCGGCGATTTTTTCTAGGCGTCTTCCAGTTCTTCTACTAAAAAAAAGAGGCCTCCGCTACCGCGGAGGCCTCTAAACAGCACACAGTTATATTACTAATTCTTAAGATAGCCGTAATATTCATCATCCGTCGCGCAATCCCACCAAACAGGCATGCACCAGATGTTCGGATCGGTGGCATGGGGGTTTAACGCCAGCGTATTGACAGAGTTGTAATTTATTTCATAGGTTGGCGGCAACGCCCAGCGACGCATCCAGTAGTGTACGTCCGTGGGGCTGGTACCGGTCAGCTGAGCCGTACCGGTGAACAAAGGTCCTCGCTGGTAACCCGGGTAGACCACGCCAAAACCACCTACATTGCCGGCGCTGAAGTTGAAGCGGCGCATATCGTTCCAGTTTTCGATGCTGCAACCCATGGCGAGATATTTTTGCAACATGATGTCTGACATGGTAAGATCTCCAGCCGTTGCCACCGCCGGACTGGCAAGGTAAGCGCTTATGTCCGCGGAATTCATAGGCGTCATATCAGGATTAGTCGTGCCATATGTCGTCGCCCAGGAGGTCAGCTTGGCCTGCATCATATCCAGATGCGCCTGGATAGCCGCTAAATAGGCAGTATAGGCATTGGCAAGGTCCCCTTTTCTCATATATACTTCAGCCTTGATGAAATTCATCTCATGGTAGGTCAGGATCTCCTGGTCGGAGACGGGACGAACCTGGTACGAGCCCGTGGAACCAACGACGCCCGCATTAAATGCATCTGCGTTCGGATACCAATTCACGTCGTTCTGTCCCTGCGCGGGTATCCCGGATGTTGCAATAGCACTGCTGCGCATATTTACGTACACGGTATCGCCCGCATACAGGTAGTTGGTGCTGTTTATAAAGATGGAACCCTTGGGATAGGTGATCGATACGTCATTCCCGTTGACGGTGTACGGCCTGCCGGCAGCATCCTGGGCGGCGATAAAATTAGCACGCTCCGTGGCGTCGGCGATCGTGTATTTGATGGTTGTATTCTTGGAAGCATACGTTGGCGTCACAATGGAAGTAGGTCCCCCTTTCAATAGCCGCGTTGACGGACCATACTGATCCACCCCTATTGAACGGGTCCAGTTGTAGGATGCCACCCTGCCATTGGCGTCCAGTTGGACACCGCTCATGTAAGAAGGCACGATTTTAGACATGCGGGGATCTATCACACCGGTGCCACGCATATTGGTCAGCAGGTTATAGTAGTATTGAGAGATGCGGACAGTACTGCCATAACCTACATAATCGAAGTTGCCGTTTGTTACCACCGGATCTCCGATCAGATAATCGGTTACCGTACTGTTGTTGAACCCGGGCCCTACTATATTATCGGCATTGGACTGCGGGCCCTTTGACAAACAGTACAAAATAGAATCCGCATTATACAGATCCGCTTTCTTCGACAGCTTGAGCATATAACGGGCCTTTAAACCCCAACACATTTTTATCCATTTGCTGACGTCGCCGTTACTCCACAGATCTCCCGCGGCCAGCGAGGGTGCCGTGATTTCCTGCGTTTTGGAGAACAGATCGATCGCCTCGTTCAATTTTCCCATGCATCCGTTAAAAATGGTCTTGCCGTCATCCGGCTTGGGACTCGGATTGCCTGTTCCTGCCTCGGTGTAAGGCATTTCACCATACAGGTCCAGCATTTCCATATAACCCAGCGCACTGAACACATCGGCCGCCGCCATGTAATGATAGGCGCCAACTTTCTGAGCGGTATTATACATATCCACCAGGTTGGAAGACACCTCTACAAACCATGTCTGGTAGGAGGTGGTTGAATTGGCGTTTGTGCATTGCCAGGTGGTGCTGAACGTATTGGGATTGCCGGAGTTTGAATAATAAACACCAGCCATGCACGAAGTACGATAATTGGTCACGCCGGCCGTGTACTGGTAAAAATGCTCTATCCACGGCAATCGGTTTTGAACCTGTACGCTTTGGTTGTTTGGATTGTCAGGGTCTGTATTCACAGCCAGCCACTTTTTACAGGAGGCGGACCCCATCACTAACAGGGCGCCCAAAAAGATATATTTTAAATTTTTCATGGTTTACTTTTTTTCATTGGTTATAAAGAAACATTTATCCCGAATGTAAAGGTCCTTACGGCCGGTACGCCCAGGTAGTCGATACCTTGAGAGCCTGACCCCCCGGTGCCGCCAGCAGCACTTACCTCGGGATCCATTCCTTTGTAGTTTGTCCATGTCAGCAAATTGGTGCCCACTGCCGTCGCCGAAATGCCTTTAATAACCTTCTTGTTCTTCAGGATCCCGGAAAAATCATACGTCAACGACAATGATCTCAGCTTCACCCAATTTGTCGAAGTAATAAAGTTATAAGAGTTGGCTGCATAGTTTTGCCAGTATTGCTGGACCATATAGGCGCCGTCACGCGTCGTGGTGCCGATGGTATAGCTCTGTCCCGGAGCATAAGTTTGGCTGAAATCAGCGCCGGTCTGGCTGTTGACGCCGGTGACCGTGACGGACTGGCGATCGTTTAGCAAGGTCCTTTTGCTTAAGCCGTTTATAACCAAGGCATACTCTGTGCCATTGAAAATGTCTCCACCCTTGCGGATGTCGAGCAGGAAGGACAAGGAAAGATTTTTATAACGGAAGGTATTGCTAAAGCCGCCGATGAAATCCGGTTCACGGTTACCGACAACGGCAGTGCCGGTGGTATTGACCTTATACAACCCCGTCGTAGGATCCACCTGGTAGCGCCCGCCAGGTATTTCTTTTCCCTTCGAATCCAGTTCCCGATAGAAGGGCGTACCGGTCATCCCAAGGAAATAACCTCCGTTGGGAATGGAAGCAGCCTTTATCGTTCCGAACTGCGCGTCCGTCGGATAAAAATAGGCTACACCCGGAATGAAAGCGCCCAGTCTGCCTTTATTATAAGAATAATTCAGCATCACTTCCCAGCTGAAATCCTTTGTTATGACAGGTTTGCCGCCAATTGCTATTTCCATTCCTTTATTGATTACCGAGCCGGAATTGAGAGTACTGAAAATAAATCCGCCGGATTGGGCCAGACGCGGTTGCCCGATCTGATTATTGGTTTGACTGCGATAATAAGTATAGTCAAAAGAAATACGATTGTGCAAAAATCTAAGCTCTGCGCCCACTTCCCAGGAGTCTTGAATTTCAGGCTTTAAATTCGGGTTGCCGGCATAATACTGATTACCAACTCCGGTAAAATTGCCGATGCTGATGGAAGGATTCTCATAGGTCAGTGTCGCATAGGGATTTCCGTCCTTGCCGACTCTTGCCCAGCTTCCCCGGACCTTGCCGAAAGAAAGAATGTTACTGACGTGCAACAGCTCCGTAAATACAAATGAACCGCTTACAGAAGGATAGAAATAGGAGTTGTTTTGTACCGCCAGCGTAGACGACGCATCATTACGTCCGGTTGCCGTAAGAAAGATCATGTTTCTGTATGAAATGCCGAACTCTCCATAAACTCCCACCAAACGCTTTCTCGTGGTTCCATCGGTAAAGAATTTATTCGTGGAGGCAATATTATTAAAGCTATTGGTGCCGGGTACGACAAAGTTATACCCCCAATGGTTCTGGCTTACAATGTTGGTGTTTTCCGTTGTGGATCCCAGCATCAAATGGGTATCGAAATCGCCGAACGTCTTATGAAAATTCGTCATCACGGTGGTGGTCACATAGCTGTAGTTGTACAGATCCTTGCTCAAACGTCCGCTCTGGTACAGCGGGGCCACGGCAGAACCCGGCGCGATAAAGGTATAGTCATTGGTGGCATACTGGTCATAACCCAAACGTGCAGTGACATCCCACCAGTTGGTGATCTTGTAGCTGGCGTTGATACCGCCTGTGAGACGCTTGGTGTTGGAGGTCAGCTTGTCCTTATTGATGATCCAGTAAGGATTGTCTATATCGCTTTCCAAAGGAGTCGTCCCGGCATATGGCCGGTGTTGCGACCCATCGGGATTTAGGTAATTTCTTATGTCATATACTGTTGGGAAGGTATAAAGCGCCTGCATGCTCCCGACGCCGCTGCCATACAGCCCGGCCGTCGTTAATGTCCTGTCGATATCAGCAATGGAGTACGCGACATTGGCATTCACCGTGAGACCGCCATAATGCTGTTCTCCGTTGAATCGGAAAGTGGTCTTGTCGTAGTCTGTATTGGGGACGATACCTGTCTGTTTGAAATTGGACCCGGATAAGAAGAAAGTGCCGCTCTTGCTTCCACCGGACACGTTTACGTTGTTGTCATAAACCAGACCATGCCGGAAGAAATGGCCGATGTTGTCATATTTCGTGCTATCTGCCGGGATCTTCGGTCCCCAGTTACTATACGTTGTAGTAGTTAAGACCCCATTACTTGCAATTGAACCGGGGCCAAATTCGTTTTGCACCTCAGGTAGTTTATTGGCAGCGGAAGTAGCGATCTTGCTGGCGACATTCACCGTCAGGGCCCCTTCTGCTCCTTTCTTCGTGGTGATGATAACCACGCCATCGGCCGCCCTCGAACCATACAAAGCTGCGGCGGCGGCGCCTTTTAGCACCGACATGGTTTCAACATCTTCCGGGTTGATATCCATCACACGATTGGAAATCGTGGTATTGCTGCGGGTAAGACCATCGGTACCGGAATTGCCGGTGACGGTGGTCGAGTTGTCATAGATAACGCCATCGATCACAAACAGCGGCTGATTTTGCCTGCCTTCCGAGGTAGAGTTACCGCCCCGGATGGTAATAGAGGCGCCGGCGCCGGCCGAACCGCTGAACTGGGTGATGTTTACGCCAGGCACCTTACCCACCATGGAGTTGATGATATTGGTATTTTTGTTTTTCATCAATTCCGCCGAGCTCAGGTCGGATACCGAATATCCTAATGCCTTTCGTTCTTTTTTGATACCCATGGCCGTAACGACGACATCGCTCATCTGGCTGGCTTCCTCTTTTGCCAGGCGTATTGACATGCCGGCTGCGGCTTTTATCTTTTTCGAGACAAAGCCCACATAGGTGAATTCCAGCAACGTGCCTGGTTTTACATTGATGGTGAATTTACCTTTGTCATCCGTAGAAGTAGCCTGGTTCCTGCCAATTACAGTTACCGTTACCCCCGGCAGCGGCGCACCATCATCGACTGAAAGCACCGTTCCGCTGATAGGAACTGCCTGGGCTTTCAGGTTGTTTGAAATCATGTTGAGCAAAACAAACATGATCAAACTAAAAAGCTTCCATTTTCTCATACTTTGTAGTTTTTGGTTTTTTTTAAAAAATATCTATATAGCGTGTTTACAAAACTTTAATGCCCGCCTTCACATAGGGTTGCAACAACTTATCCGTCGGATCCAATTCCGTAATTAAATAGTCGATCCGCTGCAGTTCGCATACCTGCAAAGCCTCGAAAGAGTTGAGTTTCTCGGCAATGGCCAGGCCGACTGTTTTGGCGGACGCCGCGATCATGGCCCTCTTCAGCTCCACCACTTCCCAGTCGCTGTCTGTTATTCCTTTTTGCAGATCGATGGCATTGATACCCAGCAGGCACAGGTCAGCATTTACCTCTTTTATCTTCTCGATGGTGCTGGCACCCACCGTAATTTTTGATTCCTTGTTGACACGGTCCCCCACAGCGATGACATTGATGTTCGGATGCGCCATATAGGCATTCAAAGCCGGTATGCTGCCCGTAATAAAAGTAGCCTTGAGCAGTGGCGGTAAATGCCGGGCCATCTCAAGAATAGTGGTGCCCCCACTGGTCAATACATACATGTTCTTTCGGATAAGGCTAATGGCTTTTTCTGCGATAATCGCTTTCTGCCCCTGGGAATAAATGGTTTTGGGCCTAAAATGAACGTCACTAAAAGCGAGGGATAAGGCGCCACCATGGACTTTTATTAGCTTGCCGGCATTCGCAAGTTCCTGCAAATCCCTGCGAACGGTATCTTCCGATACTTCCATATCCTCACATAGGTTGGCATTCAACACCTTATTGTGAAGATTTAGGCGGTATAGAATATACGCCTGGCGTTCTTTTTTTAGTAAGCTGTTAATTTTGGCCAAAAAACTATCAATTGTCTAGGGGAAGGTACTTACAAACCCGCAAAAAACAGCAAAACCAATAAAAGAATTGCAAAAAAAGTTCTAGGCCCCCCAGCTTTCAGCCACACAGCGGGACGAATAGGCCTTCCTGTTTAACCTCAAGGACCCGCCAGGTGTACTTGCCAAAGGCTTGTCGTCTTTTACCATTTTACCTCCTCCAAAAGCAAAATTGCTTATTTTAATAGCATCGAATACGGTCTGTTTCTTAATTAAAATCGCCAAACCCGATTTATGAGCCTGTCTATGGAAGTTTATACCCGGGAGATCCCGGCCGGCATTGTCGAAAAGCTCCTGAAAAGGCTTAACGAATTTGACATGACAGTCGAAGTCCACCCGGAGTTTGAATTTGATGAAATGAAAGATTCGGGCTTTGTCCCCTTCAAGTTCCAATTCATCGGGCCAGCCTTTGGTCAGCTGGATGGAAAGCAGCTCATGAGCGGATTTGAGCTATATATTGGCAGTTTCGACCTGGCCAAAGCCAAAGAGGCGCTCCGCCCTAAGCAGGGCTTTCTCGACAGGCTTTTAGGCAGGAAAAAGCCTGAACCGCCGCCGTTCGCTCCCCCGGAGATAGAACAGCGTTTAAAGGATTGCACCAAAGTGACTTCTTTTGTCTGGCATGGAGGAGACGTTTTTCAACTTCGTTTTGCGTTGCTGACAAGCGCCATATTTACAGAATTGACAAATGGCCTTTGCTGTGATCCGGACGACAGGTCCTGGCTTAAGAATGACAACATTGCGGCGAAAGCATTTGAGCAGGTGTGCGATTATGAGGAATCGCTTTCGAATAGTCTGATGGAATATTCTGAGTTTGAAGGATGGTAAGAACTGTTTAAGCGTTCTTGCAATTGGCTAAACAGCCTGTTTACCCGTCCCACCACTAAAATACAAGATATGAGCAATTCCGCTACACACAATCAGCGTATCGCAAAAATGACATTCGCCTCGGTCTATCCAATGTATATCGCTAAAGTAGAGAAGAAAGGTAGAACAAAGGAAGAACTACACGAGGTCATACAGTGGTTAACAGGTTTCGACAGCAAACACCTGGAGGAGCTGATAAAAGAAAAAGTGACTTTTGAAGGCTTCTTCCAACAGGCCTCGCTAAATCCAAATGTGCACCTTATCACAGGTGTGATCTGTGGCTATCGCGTAGAAGAAATAGAAGACCCCCTGACACAAAAAGTCAGGTATTTGGACAAACTGGTGGATGAGCTGGCAAAGGGCAAAAAAATGGAGAAGATCCTGCGTGGCTCCTAGTATTCTTCTTCAATACATAATTTACGGCCGACATTTTAAATAATCTGTCAATATGAGAAATTAAAGCTACTCATGTTATTTATTATCGTAGTTTGGTGCCGTTAATTTTAAATGCTTAAAACCTTTCGTATGAAAAAGATCTTGTCTTTTCGCTTTGCGTACATAGTTTTTTTGGTGGTCGTATTACCAGCCTGCCGTAAAAAAAAGATCGACCCCCCACCTGATGATTCATTCCCATGCAAAATCCAATGGATAGCCGCCCTCTCAGAAGGAGCAAACGATCCGGGTCTTTATCCGGATACCCTTCGTTTCTCGTATGACAGTCATGGTAATCTGGCGGCTATCAGCCGGATAAGAAGCACCGACCTGATATATCCGAATTATACATTTTGGTATGATAATCAACACCGCGTCACCGACGTCATCGGAACGGGCTCCCTGCCGGTGACCTCAGGTAATTCATTTCAAAGCTGGCACAAGCTCTACTATACCAATGGCAAGGTGACACTTGATTCACTCTTCATATACGGCCGCATCGACGGACGCAGGCCCAATGGCTTTAATGGTGCGGGGCCTAATCTCACGTTTGTGTCAACCTATGAATACGATTCCCTGGGCAGGATCAAACAGGCCACCGATCTAAATCCAGCCACATATACGCAAACCCAATACTTTACGTATGGTGGGACTGGCAATCTGACCAGGATTACGCAGGTCAGCGGCTATATCTCCAACCCCACCGAAGACACCGTCGTTGGTATATTTCCCCTCGGTGACGCCTACGTCAATCCCAATCTCGGCTATCCCATATTTCAATTCCTCAACAGGAATTATAGCCTGAACAATCAGTTTATTGCCACTGCATACAATGAAGAAGGTCTGCCTACTATTATCCCGCAGCAGGGACAACCCTACCTGGGGCATCTCAAACAATATACAGAGTTTGGCTTTCTGGAATTGATCGATCCGTTGACAATTCAATATAATTGCGAGTTGTCGGGGCCAGAGGGTGGTCATGGCTATTGAGCGAATGCTCACCGTTCCTGG
>DASZWE010000020.1:0-17669 GCA_035546735.1 Puia sp. | reverse complement strand
AAGACGGCGTTATCGGCGCTGGCAACGAAGAGCAGCGGGGCCGCGGTGGCGGCGACCACTCCTGCGGCAAAGACAGGTGGGGAGACATCGGGCGGGACGGGGAGTGAAAGGACGGCAGGGACCGAAAAAAATGCGGCGACCAATGGCGGCAAGGATACGATGACGCATGCGATGGCGAAGACCGGGAAGACGGGCGAGGCGGATGGGATGAAGCCTGAAGGGACGAGTACGGTGAAACCCGGGGGAACAAGTGCGGTGAAGCATGAGGGAACAGATGCAGTGAAGACGGAAGGGGAAACAACCTTGTCAGGTACAGGGAAGACGACAACAAAGACGGAAGATGGAACAGGAGCTGTGAAGCCTGTATCGGCCAGCGGCAAATCCTTTAATGGAGGATTTTTTAAGTACGACTATTCGGACGGTGGTAAATCCACCTCGGGACTGGCGGGGATCTTCAAGAGCACCAGCGGCTGGCAGGATGGGAAATACTATGCCTTAATGAATAATGTCCCGGTGGGCACCATCGTAAAGGTCACGGGCGGCACGTCGGGCAAGACCGTATATGCCAAAGTGCTGGGACAATTGCCGGATATGAAGGAAAGTGCGGGTCTTGCTATTCGTATCAGTAATGCTGCTGCCAGTGAGCTGGGGGAAGGCGATGGTAGGTTTAATGTGGACGTTCGTTATTGAGAATTTAGGGAGCATCTGTTTTCCGGACATTTTGCTTATCTTAGTAAGCAAATTCAAAACTAAAACCCTGCGTGCGTCTCTCTTTTCCATATGAAGAAAAATCTTTATTGACACGGGTGTCCCAGGGTGATGAAACAGCGTTTGGCATTCTCTTCCACACGTATCACAACAAGCTGGGTTCCTACATCTTAAAGCTCACCGAATCATTTCCATTAACAGAGGAGATCGTACAGGATGTATTCCTTACCATCTGGCAGCACCGGGCGACGCTGGAGGACATCAAACAATTCGAGCCTTATCTGTTTGTTATTGCGCGCAACCGGGCGTTCAACTGTCTGAAGCAAATGGCCAGGGAGCGGCTGCGGCAGGAGCAGTGGGAGAGCCATCTTCGAAATGAGCCGGATGTGGAGGAATACATCGGCGGCCGGGATGGCTATGAAACACCGGGCTGGGACGGATATAAAACGCTGATCGACCAGGCTATCAGCCAGCTGCCTCCCCAGCAGAAAAAGGTATATCAGCTACATAACCAGCAAAATATGGGATATCCGGATATAGCCCTGCAATTGGGCTTGTCGGCCACCACTGTCAAGAAGCATATGAGCCTGGCATTGAGAAAGATCCGGGACTATGTCAGTTCGCATATGGACCCCGTAAGCATTTTATTCCTTTGTTGTCTCCATTTTATTTTTTGAGGGGCCTGACAGGCACTGCGGGTGAGGGATCGGCCAAAAAAAATTTTCCATTCCATTACTCCGCCGGGCAGGTACTGTTGTCATTAAGCGGGGGACCTACACATGTCAGAAAAAAGACTGCGCTACCTTTTTCACCGATGGTTTGATAAGACTGCCACGCCCGATGAGCGGGCCGAGCTGATGGTTTTGTTTGGAAGGACCGACCTTGACGAGGAGACCTATGCCTTGTTACAAGAGGCCTGGGAGAAATTGGTGGAGGAGGAGAATGTCTTTAGCGAGGAGCAGAGCCAGGCGATGCTGGACAAGATATTGCGACCTGTGGGTGCCGCAGGGTCTGTGGAGACGAGAGGACCTGTGGGGGTCGCAGGGTCTGCGGGGGTGGGAGGAATGGAAGGATCTGTGGACGCGGGACGGCCTGTGAAGATGGAAGATGAAAGCAAGCGTGTTGGAGTTAAAGTGCGGAGAATGAGATGGATGGCCGCGGCGGCCGTAGTCCTTTTGCTGGGGGCGCTGGCCTGGTTGCTGGTGGTGCGGCATAGTTCCTCCCGGGAGGAGAAGGTCGCCTCATCGCCCGACCTAAAAAAAAACAAACCAATCGATGTGCCGGCGCCGAATGGGAACAATGCGATCCTTACGCTGGGGGATGGATCTACGGTGGTGCTGGACAGTGTAAGGAACGGGGAACTGGGACGACAGGGGGATGCGCAGGTGTCCAAGGCGAATGCGGGCCGGCTTGTTTATAATGCGCTTGGGGCGGGGAATACCGCTGGCGTTGGAAATGCTGCTGGCACCGGGAATACTGCTGGCGCCGGCCTTCCGGGGAAGATCGTTTACAATACGGTGTCTACCCGCAGGGGCGGGCAATTTCAGATCGAACTGCCGGATGGCAGCAAGGTATGGCTGAATACGGTGAGCTCTTTACGATTCCCCACGGCTTTTACGGGTACTGAAAGGACGGTGGAGCTGAAGGGCGAGGCTTATTTTGAAGTAGCGAAGAATGTGGCCCGGCCTTTTGTAGTGCATGTAAGCACGGCGGGGGACAAAGGCATGGATGTCCGTGTGCTGGGGACGCAGTTCAACGTCATGGCCTATGATAACGAGGCGGAGATCCGGACGACCTTGCTGGAAGGGGCGGTGAAGGTGATGAAAGGAGATAAGAGCAAGCTATTGGCGCCGGGGCAGCAGGCGAAGCTGGACAAGCAGGGTGGGTTGACGTTAGACGCCAAGGCGGATGTGGAGCTGGCGATGGCGTGGAAGAATGGGTTTACTTCTTTCAAGAGCGCGGATATCCGGAGCATCATGCGCCAGGTGGAAAGATGGTATGATATAGACGTAGTATACGAAGGGAATGTGCCGGAGCGGACCTTTAGCGGAGGTATTTCCAGGGATGCCAATCTTTCAGAATTGATACGGCTGCTGGAGGTGAGTAAAATCCATTTTAAGATAGAAGGAAGGAAATTGACCGTTACACCTTAGCGGTTACGAACACATTAGTGTAATAGGGTTGCCCAAAAAAAACCGGAAGTGTTCGCAGCACTCCCGGCAGATAGCTTGGGTAAACTTTTATATACAATCGGGAGACTGTTTTATTGTTTAACCTAAACTAAGCAAAGTTATGTTTTTGAAAGTTCTTTTCAAACTCCTGCTTCGCAGGCGGGAGCTATTACCTGGCCGGACCATGGACCCTTTGTCCGGACATTTAACCAAAACGCTGTTGATAATGAGACTCACAGCCATTTTTGTACTTGCGGCCTGTCTGCAGGCAAACGCCAGGGGATACGGTCAGACGATCAGCCTGAGCGAGACGAACACTTCCCTGTTAAAGGTCTTTAAACAAATTAAAAAACAGAGCGGCTATGAGTTCTTCTATGAGGACAGGCTCATGGAGAAGGCCAGGCTGGTGAGCATTCATGTGGAGAATGTTCCATTGGCCGAGGTGCTGCGTCTTCTCTTCAAGGATCAGGCGCTGAGCTATGAGATCATCGGTAAAACGGTAGCCATCCGGGAAAAGGAGATGGTGGCTATACCGCAGCCGCCGCCGCCTCCTCCGATAGAGGTGCATGGACGGGTGCTGAATGAAAAGGGCGAGCCGGTGGCGGGGGCCACGGTGGGCCTGAAAGGCACGAAAAAAGCCGTGGTTACAGGCGACAATGGAGCGTTCACTATCCAGGCGGATAAGGGACAGGTGCTGGTGATCTCCTATGTGGGCTACGGGACGCGGGAAGTAGTGGTCAGCGAGGACAACGCCAGTAATCTTTCCATCAGTCTGAAGATATCCAACCAGGTGATCAATGAAGTGGTGGTGACTGCCCTGGGCGTGAAGAAGGAAAGAAAGGCGCTGGGATATTCCGTGACGGAGGTAAAGGGTGAAGAGCTGACACAGGCGCGGGAAGTAAACGTACTCAATTCCCTGGAGGGCAAGGTGGCGGGGTTGAATGTAAGCTCTGTGGCCGGCGGCCCGGGCGCTTCTGCCAACGTGATCATCCGCGGCGTATCCAGCCTGTCGCAAACCAATCAGCCTTTGTATGTGATCAACGGCGTGCCGGTGGAGAATCAGCCAAACGGTAATGTAGGATCACAGTATGACAACATGCCGGACCTGGGCGACGCCATCGGCAATATCAACCCGGATGATATCGAATCCATCTCTGTTTTGAAGGGCGCTGCCGCCACGGCCCTGTATGGATATCGCGGCAAGGCGGGCGTTATCCTTATTACCACCAAGAGCGCGAAGAATAATAGCGTCGAGGTCAATTCCAACTATGTAGCGGAGCATGTGGTCAATCCCACGGACTGGCAGTATGTATATGGACAGGGGGGGAATACTACAAAACCGAACAATCAAACGACCGCCTTTGACAATGGACAGTATAGCTATGGCGATAAGCTGGATGGATCGCAGGTGGTGCAGTTCGACGGGGTAGCGCGGCCTTATATCGCGCAGAAGGACAACCTGAACAGATTCTATCGCACGGGTGGCACTTTTACCAATACGATGGCGCTGAACCGGGTGTTCGAGGGTGGCTCGGTGCGGCTGGCGGCAAGCGATCTTACCAATCAATCGATCGTGCCCAATTCGGGTCTGAACCGGCAAACCTTCAACCTGACGGCGACCTTCAGCCCTTATAAGCATCTGACCATCGATGCACGGGCGGATTATATACTGGAGCAGGCTAAAAACCGGCCTTTCCTGTCGGATGGTCCGGGGAATTCGAATTTCAATATCATGTTCCTGCCGACGAGCCTGGACGTGAATACGCTGAAAAAAGCCACGAACCCGGACGGCTCCGAATTCTCCTATTCGAACAATGCGTATGCCACCAATCCCTGGTTTGCGGCGGAGAAGTTTATCAACAATACCAACCGGGACAGGCTGATATCTTCCATCAATGCGCGGTATACCTTCGAGAACGGGCTTTTCCTGCAGGGTCGGGTCGGTCGCGATGCGTATACCGACAGGTACTTTGCTGTTGTTCCCACAGGGACCGCTTACCGGCCGCTGGGTTCCATCACGGATCAAAGCACAAAGTTCACGGACCTGAATGTGGATGGTCTGGCGGGCATAGCGATCAAGGCCAGCCCTGATCTTACCATTACACCCAATATCGGGGCCAGTTATCGCCGGACCAGGACGGATCAAACGACCAATACAGGGTCGACCTTTGCCGTTCCCTTCGTTTATAATATCGGCAATGCCATCAACAAATCGGTAGGGCTCACGCCTTCGGACCTGGAGGTGCAGTCTGTATATGGGAATGTGGAACTGGCATATGGAGGGTACCTGTATCTGAACGGTTCGTTGCGGAATGACTGGTTCTCTTCCCTGGCTACTTATGGCAAGTCCAACAAGCTGGATGTGCTGTATCCTTCCGTCAGCGGCTCGTTCGTATTCTCGCAGATGCTGCATCCGCAGTGGCTGAGCTTTGGAAAGATCCGGGCGGGGTATGCGGAGGTCGGTCAGGCTACGAGCCCTTATCAGACACTGCTGAGCTATGCGCTGTATAGTCCCACGTTGAATGGCCGTCCGCTGGGTTCCATCTCCAATACGAGTGTTCCCAACGATGCGCTGCAGGCTTCGAAGGCGTCGGAAATAGAAATAGGTACGGAAATGAAGCTCTTCAACAGCCGGGTGTCGGTGGATGTGAGCTGGTATTTCAAGAAATCACACAATGAGATCGTGTCTGCTCCGGCCAGCATTTCCTCGGGGTATACGGGGGCGGTATTGAATGTCGGAGAGCTGCAAAATAAGGGTGTGGAAGCCCTGGTGTCCGTCATTCCTTTTAAGAGCAAGGAGTTCAGCTGGACCAGTTCGGTGAATGGTTCTGTCAACAACAATAAGGTGGTGGCGCTGGCGGCGGGTCAGTCTTCCCTTTCCATAGGGACGTCCCGGTCGGGGAATGGATTTACGCAGAACATCGTAGGGTATGCGGCGGCACAGGTGGTTGCTTTCGACTATAAATACGATGCGGCGGGCAAGGTCGTGCTGGATGCCAGCGGTGTGCCGGTGCAGGGTGATCTGAAGCCTTTTGGTTCGGCGTATGCGAAGTGGATAGGGGGGTGGAATAACGAATTTACCTACAAGCGATTCAACCTGTCCTTCCTCATCGATGGGAAATGGGGTGGAAAGATATTTTCTGCTACCGACTTCTACGGGTATCTGTTCGGCCTGCACAAGGCGACCCTGGTCAATCGTACGGGAACTTTCGGGACCGGCCTGAATGCGCAAACCTATTATTCCAGCGTAGCGAACAATATCTCCAAACTTTTTGTGCAGGACGCCAGCTTTATCAAGTTCAGACAGATCGTGATCGGATATTCCTTCCCGGCCAAGCTGTTCGGGAATGTCGTGAAGGGGGCCACGTTCAGCCTGGTAGCGCGCAATCTGTTCACGCTGATGAAGAAGACCGACAATATCGATCCGGAGGCAAACTATACAGCCAATGCGCAGGGGCTCGAGTTGGGGGGTGTACCTCCGACGAGGACTTTTGGCGCGAACCTGAGCTTTAAATTATAACCATTTTTTTGGATGACAACTTTTCAACAATGAAAAAAATATTTTACATGGCCTGTGTGTCGATGCTGATGGGGGCGTTGCTAACGGGCTGTACCAAGAAATTTGCGGATATCAATACCAATCCTGCGGGATACAGCAAGGCGAATTTTGAACCGAACTATATACTTACGACCGTGCAGCAGGCCTATACGGGCAGTACGGATTTCAGCTATGACACCTGGCGGGCGAATCTCATCTATTGCAGCACGATGATGCAGGGTTTTTCCACGGTGGTCGGCTATTGGGTGGGGGATAAGTACATTCTCAATCCGAGCTATACGGCGGCCTACTGGGGTTTTGGCTCGTCGCAGGGTCCTCCCCTGGGCAATGGCGGAGATGGGGCTTATCCCGAGCAGGTGAAGCCGGTGGTGGATCTCATAGAGTTTACGAAGGACATGCCACAGTACAAGAATCTCTACCAGATAGCCAGATTGATGCGGGCGCTGATCATGGAGCGTATTACGGATCTGTATGGGGACTGTCCTTATTCGCAGGCAGGGCTGGGATATTATGACAAGACCTTCTTTCCGCAGTATGACAAGCAGCAGGACATCTATATGGATCTGCTGAAGGAGATAGACGATGCGACGGGCAAGCTGGATATGAATGGCGATCAGCCGTCGGGGGATGTCTTCTATAATGGCAACCCTGCCCAGTGGAAGCGGTTTGGCTATACGCTGATGCTGCGGGTGGCCATGCGGCTGGTGAAGGTGGACCCGACTACCGCGCAGACCTATGCGCAGAAAGCCGTGGGCAATACCTTTACGGACAATGGGGATAATGCGTTTGTGAAGGGGGATAATACGGGGGGCCGGGTAACGATCAACCGTAACAGCCAGATCCTGGATGGCGATGGCGGACAGGAGAATATCTATACCAAGTGGTCGAATACCTTTATCGATATGCTGCGGGTGGCAGAAGATCCGCGGATGGCGAAGATCGCCATTACTCATCCCACCTGGGATGCGTCGAAAAACCCTACGGGCGGGAATGCGGATACGTCGGTGCAGAAGGGGATGCCTAACGGGCATGATCTGAGCGGTATTGCGGGGCTGGATATTTCCACCGTGCCCGGCTATACGAGCATTGCGGATTATTCATCCCCCAGCCAATATCTTACCAAAAGGGATGGGGTGACTTTTATACTGACCTATGCGGAGTCGGAGCTGTTGCTGGCGGAGGCGGCCCAGCGCTGGGGCATCGGTGGCAGTGCGGCGCAGCATTATCATGATGGCGTAAAGGCGGCTATCACCTATCTGAGCCAGTATGATCCGGGCGCGGCGATCAGCGATGGAGATGCGGAGACCTGGCTGACGGCACATCCATACAATGCGGCGGATGGATTGAACCAGATCAATACGCAATATTGGATACATACCAATACGATGCTGGATTTCTATGAGTCGTGGTCGAACTGGCGGCGCAGCGGATTTCCGGTGCTGACGCCGGTGGTGTATCCGAACAACAATACGAATGGAACGATACCGCGGAGGTTCCCTTATCCGACTGATGAAGCGAATACCAATCCTGTGAATTACAAGACGGCACATGACGCGGTGCCGGGCGGAGACAATCTCACCGGCAGGGTCTGGTGGGATAAGGAATAGTTTTAAAACGCGAAGGCGGCCATCCGGCCGCCTTTAATTTTCCAGTCTGAAGACCATGGGCTGGAAATAAACGGAGCGTACCTTTTTTCCATCTTTTACTGCGGGGGCAAATAGATTTTCGTGGGACGAGACGACGCGCAGGGCCTCGCTGTCCAGGGAGGGCGCAACTGAGGTGGATACGGCGTAGTCAGACACCTGGCCATTCTCATCCACGATCATGCTGATGACGACCCGGCCCTGTTGGTTTTTATTGAGGGCTTCATCCGGGTATCGGAAGTTAGCGTTCAAATAGCTGAGCCATTCAGCGGGTCCGAACAGCGGTACGATGTCCTGGTCCAGTCTGCCCCTGACCCACTCGCCGGCATCGTTGCGATAAAAACGGGTAATTGTATCCGATCTGGGCGAGCCCGGGGACCAGGTGACCTTGCCGGTGGAAAAATCATAGGTATAAGTAGGTTCACCATTGCTATTAAAAAATTCCCATTTGCCAGTCATTTTGCCTTTGTCATACCATTTTCGTGAAGTGATGGCTTGTGTGTTTGAATAGGCTTCCCAGACACTGTCCTTCTGTCCATTTTTATAATAGCCGGAGACGATGAGCTTGTCATTGCGAAACTGCCGATAGGGGCCATCTCTGACGGATTTGTCGGACCGGAGTACGAAGTAGACCTCTTTTATCCTGCGATATTTGTCTCCTGACATGTCGGTGACCTCTTTTCGTTGCTGGGAGAAAGCTGTGGCGGCTATCAGAAGAAGGAACAGGGTGAGGTTGTAGGGTCGCATGCTATGAATAAGTTTTTTAAATATAGTTATTTATAGCCTCGCAGGAAATCTTCCACGGGCATTTTCTTTTTTCCTTCCCATTGTATCTCTGTCACGCGGATGTAGCCGTCGGCGGTGGCAAACCGTAAGTAGGTCTTTTTGTCCGTGTCGGGCTGGCCGGGAGGGAGAGAAGAGGGGAGGGACTCGCCGGGTGTGCGAGAGGGTTTGGCGTACTCTTTTTCGGCGCGAAAGATCTTTAGCATTTTGCCGTCCAGGGTGGTGAAGGCGGTGGGGAAGGGGGACAGGCCCCGGATGAGGTTGTAGATGCTGTCGGTGGATTGTGTCCAGTCGATGCGGCAGGTGTCGGTGAAGATCTTTGGGGCATGCTTGAGGGTAGGTTCGGAAGCCTGTGGCTTTTCTTCGAGCGTACCGGCGGCCAGTCCTTCGATGGTCTTTACGAGGAGGCGGGCGCCTATTTCTTTCATCCGGTCGTGTACATCTCCTGCGGTGTCTTTTTCTCCGATGGGGAAGCTGTCCTGGAGCAGTATGTTACCGGTGTCGATGTCGTGCCGGAGCTTGAAGGTGGTGACGCCCGTCTGGTGTTCGCCGTTGATGACGGCCCAGTTGATGGGGGCGGCGCCCCTGTACTGGGGAAGGAGTGATCCATGGAGGTTGATGGTGCCCATGGGGGGCATATTCCAGACCAGTTCGGGCAGCATACGGAAGGCAACGACTACCTGGAGATCGGCTTGTAATGCTTTTAGTGCGGCCAGGAAGTCGGGGTTCTTTAATTTTTCGGGCTGCAGGATGTGCAGTCCTTTTTCGAGGGCGTATTTTTTTACGGCGCTGGCGGTAAGCTGCATGCCCCGGCCGGCGGGTTTGTCGGGGGCGGTGATAACGCCTACCACGGGGTAGCCTGCCTGTAAGATGGCGTCGAGGGATGCGACGGCAAATTCGGGTGTGCCCATGAATACGATGCGTGGTCTGTCCTTACTCTGCATATAGTAAATATTTCTTTCGGATGGTCTTGAAATTATCGAGGGCGGGCTGCCAGCTCTGTCTGATCTGGTCTTCTGTCAGTCCGTCCTTTATCTGTTGCTGTAATGTGTCGTTGCCGGCCAGCTTGTTGAAGAAATTGCCAGCCAGAAAAAAATGTTCCTTATCGGGGAAGAGTTTGTAGGCCCGGATGATCCATTGAAGGGAGAGGCGGCCTTTCGTTACGCGGCTGACATCGATGTTGCTGAGATCGTAGCCGTAGCAGGTCTGGTTGAGGAGGGGCGGGTTCTTGGCGCCGGGGAGGCTGGCGGGTGTAAAGTGATAAAGGTTTTTTGGGAAGGAGGGGTGGCCGAACTGCTGGAATGGCTTATCGGTGCCCCGGCCGAGGCTGATGGCCGTGCCTTCGAAGAGGCAGAGGGAGGGGTAGAGGTAGATGGATTGCATATTAGGCAGGTTGGGCGAGGGTTTTACCGGAAGGATGTATTTGCTGTGGTGGGTATAGTACTTGCAGGGGATGATGGTGACCTGGGCCCCGGCTGCCGCCGCGGTAGCGGCGGTGTCCAGCCAATGTTCTCCCATCAGCATTTTCGCGTATTCGCCGATGGTCATACCGTACACCGTGGGAATGGGTTGCATGCCGACGAAGGACTTGAATTTCTTATCCAGCACCGGTCCGTCGACATAGTATCCATTGGGGTTGGGTCTGTCGAGGATGATAAGCGGGCGATGGTTTTCGATAGCGGATTCGAGGTATTCCTGGAGGGAGGAGATATAGGTGTAGAAGCGGACGCCTACGTCCTGGATATCGAAGAGCATGATGTCCACGCCTTCCAGATCGGCGGCAGAGGGTTTGCGTTTGCTGCCATAGAGGGAAATGATGGATATGCCTGTCTTTGGGTCGACGGCGCTATTGACGTGCTCACCGGCATCGGCGTCGCCTCTGAAGCCATGTTCGGGGGAAAATATTTTAGCAATATGGATGCCTTCTTTCAGGAGGGTGTCCACGAGATGGCTGGACCCGATGGTGGCCGTCTGGTTAGCGAAAATGGCGATGGTTCGGCCTTTCAGCATGGGCAGATAGAGCTCCATCCGGTCGGCTCCGGTGAGGATGCGGGGATTCCATGTTCTGGTGCTGCCGCGCCAGGGATGGTCGGTCTGCCGGGGGGCGCCGTGGCGCTGGCTTTGGGCAGGGAAATGGACGAGCAGCAGGACGGTAAGGAGCGGTAACAGCGGGCGAAAAGAAAGGTTCATATCCGATTAGTTTACATTTTTTATCCTACCTTGCGGGGGTCCGCATTCTGCGGAGTTACAAAATAACGGAATTATGCAGCAAGTTAAAGCAGGTGATACAGTAAGAGTTCATTATAATGGACGCCTGACTGATGGAACGACGTTCGACTCTTCGGAAGGCCGCGATCCCCTGGAATTCCAGGTGGGAAGTGGGATGGTGATAAAGGGTTTTGATGAGGGTGTGATGGGAATGACGGTGGGGCAGAAGAAGACCATTGAAATTCCCGTGGAGGAGGCTTATGGGCCGAAGGATCCGCAGGCCATCGTCGAATTCCCGGCTGCCAATTTTCCTCCGGGCATGACGCCGGAAGTAGGTATGCAACTTGCCATGACCAATCAACATGGTCACCAGATACCTGTCACGATCGTCGAAGTCCGGCCTGATATAGTAGTGCTGGACGCCAATCATCAGCTGGCCGGGGAAGATCTTGTCTTCGACCTGGAGCTGATCGAGATCGTGGGCGGGAACCGGATCATTATGCCTTAGACCGGACAATTTCACGTGTTACGGTGGGGCTGTATTTTCTTTCAAAAGCCAGGGAGAGCACCAGGATGGCTATAAGGGAGAGGGCTGTGTTTATAACGGAGCCTTCTATCCCAAAGTCACCGCCTGTCACCAACCAATCGCCTTTTATTTCCGTCACCAGGAGCGTGGGCATGCTGAGGCCGCTGATGTGCGATCCCAGTATGGGGCCCAAAAAAAAGTTCCAGCTGAGGTGCAGGAAGAAGGAGAACCAGAGATTGCGGGTAAAGATATAGTTTACGCCCAATAGGATGCCTGCCAGGAACAGATTCGCAAAGGCCAGCGGGGTGATGCCGGGGCCGCTGAAATGAAAGATGGCAAAGCACAGGGCGGAGAGGAGGAGGGCTACCCATTTGTTGGAGAATGCTTCCAATAAATTACTCAGCACATAGCCCCGGAATACCAGCTCTTCGCTGAAGGCGATCAGCACAACCATTCCCAGCGAAATAAACAAGGTGGAGGGGTCGAAGGTAATGTCGACCCATTGCAGCCGTCCTGTCGCCATCAGCAGCAGGGCGAGCAATCCCACGAGGGCGGGGCCTATAAAGAAGCCGATGATGGACTCCTGTGTAAACCCGGACAGCTGTAGTCCCAGACTGGCGATGTCCCTGCGGTCGATGAATTTGCGGAAGATCCACACTGTCACGATCGATACGACGAATTCCAGCAGGACCATTTCCCAGAGATGCGAGCCCTGGAGGAGGGATGTGATGGCATGGGTCGGGTCGGCCCTGAGCTCATCGAGGTTGGAATAGAACAGTCCGATGGCAAGGGGGATGGAGATCAGCAGGGTGATGATGATAAAACCGAGTCCAAACAAGATCACTCGCAACCAGCCTTGTTTTATCCTTGGATTTTTTGTAGTCAGATCGGTCATAGTGATTAGATTGTACGTAATTTACAAACATGTTTGAGAATTACATATTTACGGTGTCGGAAAGATTTATCCGATATGCCCAGATAGACACGCAAAGTAATCCACAATCGAAGACATATCCCTCCACGGAGAAGCAGAAGGACCTGGGGCGGCTGCTGGTGCAGGAGCTGCAGGAGATGGGCATAACGGACGCCGCGATGGACGAATATGGGTATGTGTATGCCACTATTCCTTCCAATACGACCAAACAGGCGCCGGTGATCTGTTTCTGCGCGCATATGGACACGGCGCCGGACTGTAGCGGAAAAGGCGTCAGGCCGATTGTACACAAGGAGTATGATGGGGGGGATATCGTATTGCCGGATGATACGACCCAGGTGATATCGTCTGCAGCGCATCCCTATCTGCGGGAGAAGAAGGGCGAGGACATTATCACGGCGTCGGGCACTACGCTGTTGGGGGCGGATGACAAGGCGGGTGTGGCTGTCATCATGGATATGGCGCAATGGCTTTTGCAGCATCCGGAATTCAGGCATGGAAAGATACGGCTGCTGTTCACGCCGGACGAGGAGATCGGAAGGGGAGTGGACAAGCTGGACCTGGAACGGCTGGGGGCGGATTACGCCTATACATTGGATGCCGGTGAGCGGGGGACATTTGAGGACGAGACTTTTTCGGCGGATGGGGTAAAGGTCACTTTCCATGGGGTGAGTGCGCACCCGGGCTATGCGCTGGGGAAGATGGTGAATGCGTTGAAGGTAGCGGCCCATTTCCTGGATTCGTTGCCAAAAGACGAATGGTCGCCCGAGACGACGGAAGGGCGTTATGGTTTTGTGCATCCGGTGCGGATGGATGGGCTGGCGGAGAGGGCGACGGTGGAATTTATCATCCGTGATTTTGTCACGCCGCGGCTGGCGGCCTATGAGGAGCATTTGCGGAGCAAGGTAGAGGATGCGGTGAGGGCTTTTCCGGGGGCGCGTGCGGATTTTGAGATATACGAGCAGTACCGGAACATGAAGGAGGTGCTGGATCAGCATCCGCAGGTGTCGGAGTACGCGCTGGCGGCGATCGAGAGAGCGGGGATGGAGCCAAAGAAGAGCAGCGCCAGGGGTGGGACGGATGGGTCGAGGCTGTCCTTTATGGGGTTGCCCTGTCCGAATATTTTTACGGGGGAAATGGCTTTTCATGGCAAGCATGAATATGTTAGCGTGCAGGATATGCAGCAATCGGTGAAGACGATCGTGTATCTGGCGGGGTTGTGGGAGGAAAGGAGTTGAGTACCATTGTGCTTTGCCGGCAGGCTATATGACTGCTAGTTGCGGAGGGAGAGAATGTGTTTGACAATCATTTCCGCGTGTACGCGGGAGTTCTCGATGAACCATACGTGGGTGTTCATGCCGCCGCAGACGACGCCGGCCAGGTAGATGCCTTTTACATTGGTCTCCATGGTGGCGGGGTCATAGACGGGCTGGAGGTTCTCGTCCTCTGACAGCCGGACGCCTATCTGCCGGAGGAATTCGAAGTTAGGCTGATAGCCTGTGAGCGCGATGACATAGTCGTTGGGGATGGTTTCGATGCCATCGGGCGTGAGGATATCCACTTCATCGGCGCGAATGGCCTGGAGGGAGGAATGGGTATAGGCTTTTATGCTGCCTTCCTTTATCCTGTTCTCGATATCGGGTTTTACCCAGTATTTGACGCGGCGGCCGATGCCTTCTCCACGGATGACCATGGTGACTTCGGCGCCTTTGCGGTAGGTCTCCAGCGCTGCGTCCACGGCGGAGTTGCTGGCTCCTACCACAACCACTTTCTGCATGGCATAAAAATGCGGGTCTTTGTAATAATGAACGACTTTCGGGAGGTCTTCACCGGGGATATTCAGGAGGACGGGCAGGTCGTAGAATCCTGTGGCGATGATGATATTGCTGGCGGAGTAGCTGCGGCGTGAGCTGGTGATATCGAACCTGTCGCCTACCGTCCGGATGGAAAGCACTTTTTCCTGCAGGTGGATGTTCAGGTGATGGGAGGTGGCCACGCGGCGATAGTATTCGAGGGCTTCCGCGCGGACGGGTTTGACATTGTTGCTGACGAAGGGTATACCCCCAATCTCTATGCGCTCCGATGTGGAAAAGAAGGTCATGTTGGCGGGGTAGTTGTAGAGGGAATTGACGAGGCATCCTTTTTCCAGGATAAGGTAGGTGAGTCCTGCCCGCCGGGCTTCCAGGCCGCAGGCGATACCGATGGGACCTCCGCCGACGATGATGATATCGTAATTTGTGCTCATGGTTGGGTAAAGTTAGTATATTCACTTCCAAAAACTTCTCTTATGGACGCCCTTTACCACTTCTGGTGGATCATCATCGTTGTCATATTTATTTTCAGCGGTCTGGTGACTGTCAACCAGGGATATATTTATGTTGTCACGCAATTTGGCCGGTACAAGCGTATTTTGTTACCGGGGTTACGGTTCAAGCTGCCTTTTGTAGAGCAAATAAACAAGCGTGTCTCTATCCAGAACCGGAGTGTGGAGCTGGAGTTCCAGGCGGTGACGGCGGATCAGGCGAATGTATATTTCAAGAGCATGCTGCTGTATGCGGTGCAGAATTCGGAGGAAGAGACGATCAAGAAGGTGGCGTTCAAGTTCATCAGCGACCGGGACCTTATGCAGGCGCTGACGCGTACGATCGAGGGCAGCATCCGGAGCTTTGTGGCCACCAAGCGGCAGGCGGAGATACTGGGTTTGCGCCGGGAGATCGTGGAGTTTGTAAAGGATCAGATCGACCATTCGCTGGAGGAGTGGGGGTATCATCTGCTGGACCTTCAGATAAATGATATTACGTTCGACCAGGCCATTATCGACAGTATGAGCAAGGTGGTGGCGAGCAATAACCTGAAGGCGGCTGCGGAGAATGAGGGGCAGGCGTTGCTGATCACGAAGACAAAGGCGGCGGAGGCGGAGGGGAATGCCATCAAGATCTCGGCGGAGGCGGAGAAGGAAGCCGCACGGCTGCGGGGGCAGGGGGTGGCGTTGTTCCGGCAGGAGGTGGCGCATGGGATGAGCGAGGCGGCGGAGGAGATGAAGCGGGCCAACCTGGATACGAATGTGATCCTTTTCAGCATGTGGACGGAGGCGATCAAGAATTTCGCGGAGGTGGGGAAGGGCAATATCATATTCCTGGATGGGTCGAGCGAGGGGATGCAGACTACGATGAAGCAGATACAGGCGTTGATGATGAAGCAGGTGGGGAATTAGGTGGTATGGGGAAGGACAAGCGCTGACGGGACAACTGGTGGAGGCTGCCGGCTGCATGTTGGCATAACTTTAGCATTTTGTTAAAAAATAGGGGGATACCAGGGGCGTTATAGGGATGAAATCGCATATTTTTACCATGAGCCGGTGAAAGCGGGTCGTCCACGGCCTTTTGGGGAGGGAGCTTCGGCAAAACGATTAAAATCTACTATTGGATGAACTTATTTTTTCTGCAGGTAGTATTAGATTCCGCAAAGATCAAGGACAGCCTGGCGAGGATCGCCGCGGCAACAGCGCCGCCACAAAAAGAGAATTTATGGGATATTCTTACCAAGGGCGGGGTATTGATGATACCGCTGGCCCTGCTGTTGGTTATCGCCATATTTGTCTTTTTTGAAAGGTATATGGCCATTAAGAAAGCGTCCAGGCTGGATGACAATTTCATGAGCATCATCCGGGACAATATCGTTTCGGGGAATCTGTCGGCGGCCAGGAGCCTGGCGAAGAATACGCCGACGGCAGTGGGCCGCACCATCGACAAGGGTCTGCAGCGGGTGGGCAAGGAGATTGCGGCCATCGAGCGCAGCATGGAGAATGTCGCCAAGCTGGAGCTGTACAAGATGGAAAAGAATGTATCGGTGCTGTCGGTGATCGGTACGATCGCGCCTCTCTTTGGATTTTTGGGTACGATCATCGGGATGTTCCAGCTGTTCTATGCGCTGGCTTCCACGAACGACTACAGTCTCAATACCATCACCGGGGGTATCTATGTAAAGATGATCTCTTCGGCCAGCGGTCTTATCATCGGGATCATTGCCTATGTAGGCTATCGATACCTGAACTCGCAGATCGACAAGGCCACGCACAAGATGGAGTTGTCGGCCAATGATTTTATCGACATTTTACAAGAACCGACGAGATAAACGGAGTCCATGAATTTAACAAGACGACATAGGGATGAAGGGGAAGTACACACGGGGCCTTTGAATGATATTTTGTTCATTCTCCTCATGTTCTTCCTCATTGTGTCCACGCTGGCCAACCCCAATGTGGTGAGGCTGACACAGCCCAAGGCCAAGAGCGATACGAAGGCCAAGCAGACGGTGGTGGTCTCTATCGACGCGAATAAACAATTTTATGTAGGGACTACCCGTGTGACGGTGGATGAATTGAAGGCGAAGCTGGAGCCTTTTTTGGCGAAGGAGACGGACCATCCTTCCATCGTGATCAATGCGGACCGGACTGTGCCTGTGGATGATATTGTGGCGGTGATGCGTGTAGCCCGTGACCTGGGAGCAACGACCGTACTGGCGGTGGATAAGAAAGGGGTGCAATAGACGTTGTTGGTCCGTGTGGGCCGAGGGTGTAACCCCGAGTGGCTTAGAACTCCAGGTGCGCCCTGGCTGCGAAGAGGTGTACGGGGCCTCTGTCGGGGTTGTAGGCGGGGTGATCCACGAGTTGATAGTCGAAGGTGACCCAGCAATTGTAGAATACCCTGCATTGATAAAAGAGCTCTGCGATATTTTCCCGGCTGTAATGTGGGAGCTGGCCGTCCCCGATCATGAACCCGTAACCGCCTGCTGCGAGGAAGTCGCGATGCGGTCCGGAGAGCCCATTGGATACGAGCGCGATGCCGATGTTGTCGGCTGATCTTTTCCAGCTCTGTCCGTATATGCGGATGCCGCCGCTGGCGGTATTATCGATCTCTGCAAACGCCCAGGTGGCCGTATTCCCATCATTCCATCCCAGCCGGAGAAAGGCGCTGACTGCGTTGGAGAGCTCCTGTTCGGTGTTGACGCCAAAGCCGTATTTCTTTCCTCCATATTTTTTTCCATACAGTACATCCATGTTGGTGTCGGCGCCACTCAGCTTATCGGCAATGACGTCTTCGTAGCGGGGGGCTTTGTTGACATTGTAAAATGCCAG
>DASZWE010000019.1:0-4884 GCA_035546735.1 Puia sp. | reverse complement strand
GAAACAATCCGATGAGCTGCAGAAGAAATTCGCTGAAAAATATGTCCGGAGAGAAGGATACGGTTTCTATATACATGGGAAGGTGACGCAGATAGGCCAGATGCACTAGCCGGTCGCCGACGGACCAGACGCATTAAGTTTTTTTAGGTGTCGTGCAACATTTTGCTGAAGTGAATGTACTTTAGATATATAAATGCAGACATCATGAAGAAACTATATCTCGTACTATTGGTTGGTTTTCAGGTATATATGGCATCGGCACAGGATTCGGGCAGGAGCCCGCTGTACCTGCAGAAACCGTTGTCCGGCCTATCCATCCAGCAGGTGGCCGCAGAGACCTCCGGTGGTAATATCTCCGTATCCGGCGTACCGGACAATGAAGCAAGATTGGAAGTCTATATCCGGGACAACAGAGGACAGGATCTTAGCAAAGAAGAGATCAGGAAGAGGCTGGATGAGCAGTTCGACCTTATTATTACGACTGACGACCATAAGCTCCATGTGGCTGCCCGTCCAAAGCACGATCGTATCAACTGGAACAGGAGTCTTAGCATATCCTTCAAGGTATATGTGCCCGAGAATGTATCCACTGTCCTCCGAACCAGCGGCGGCAATATCACCCTGAAAAAGCTCAACGGCCCTAACCAGGATTTTAGGACCAGCGGCGGCAATATGGATATCGACCAGGTCTCGGGTAAGATCAATGGAAGGACGTCCGGCGGGAATATCAATATTTCCGATGCAAAAGACCAGATCGACCTGGGGACCAGCGGCGGCAACATCGAAGCTACCCATTGTGAAGGCAATATGCATCTGACCACCTCCGGCGGGGAATTAAAGCTCCGTCTGCTGAAAGGCTCTATCCGGGCTACGACCTCCGGCGGAAATGTGAAGGGTGAGGTCATCGAAGGCGAGCTGATTGCAAGGACCAGCGGTGGCAATATCCGCTTCACCGACCTGGCCTGCAGCCTGAACGGGGTCACCAGTGGGGGAGACATCAATGTCAGCTTTAAGGAGTTGGGCAAATACATCGAGCTCAACAATTCCAGCGGGGATGTCAACGTGCAGCTGCCCCAGGGCAAAGGGCTGAACCTGCAGATATCGGCGGACAGAGTAAAGTCCTCCACGTTGAGTAATTTCAGTGGCAAGATGGATGAAAAGCACATCGAGGGTACGTTGAATGGAGGCGGGATACCCGTGAAGATCGACACCAACAGTGGGGATGTGACACTAACTTTTAAATAAGTGAAGAAATAACTCCATACCAAAACCCGGCCAGCGGCCGGGTTTTTTGTTAAATTTAGGTATGAGAATCTTCTTTACAGCCACCCTGGCGTTCCTACTACACGACGTTCATGCACAGACAACCATCGACAGAGATCCCGAGATCGCGGGCATGGTAAAAGAGGTCAACGCAGACAGCCTGCAGTCCTACATAAAGACCATGGTAGCTTTTAAGACCCGCAGCACCGTGAGCTCTACCACCGACAACAAGACTGGCATCGGCGCCGCCCGCAATTGGGTGCTGGCCAAATTCAACCAGTTCGCCGCCGCCTCCGGCGGACGGCTCACTGCTATGATAGATACCACCACCTATATGGCCGATGGCCGCCGGGTGCAGCATAACATTATCCTGGGTAATACGGTGGCCACCCTGAAGGGCGCCGACCCCAATGACCCGCGGATCTTTATCATCAGCGGCCATCTCGACAGCCGGCGTACGGATGTGCTGGATGGGGTAGGGGATGCCCCCGGCGCCAACGATGACGGCAGTGGCTGCGCCGCCGTGCTGGAATGCGCCCGTATCATGAGCAAACATTCTTTTCCCGCTACGATCATTTTTGTCACGGTCAGCGGTGAAGAGCAGGGACTGCTGGGCGCCAGCTATATGGCAAAGAAGGCAAAGACGGCCAATTGGGACATCGTGGCCGTATTGAACAATGATATCATCGGCAGCAACAACAGCAGTCAGACCGATATCATCAATAACACACAGGTGCGCGTCTTTAGCGAAGGACTGCCCGCCTACGAGCTGGACAAGCAGGCGAAGACCATCCGGCAGCTGGGAATGGAAAATGACGGGAAGTCCCGACAGCTGGCCCGCTATGTAAAGGAGACGGGGGAGCGTTATGTAGACAACCTGCAGGTAATGATGATATATCGTCCCGACAGGTTCCTGCGCGGCGGGGATCATATCCCTTACCTGGACAATGGTTATACCGCTGTCCGTATAACGGAGATGAATGAGAACTTCCATCACCAGCACCAGGACATCCGCACAGAGAAAGGCGTCGTCTATGGCGACCTGCCGGAATTCATGGACTTTGAATACCTCCGTAAGAATACAGCATTGAACCTTGCCAATCTCGCCAACCTGGCCAAGGCGCCCGGTGTTCCGGAGTCGGTGAGTGTGGAAGTGCGCAATCTCACCAACAGCACGCAGCTCAGCTGGAAGGCTCCGCTGCATGGACACGTCAAAGGATATTATGTGCTGATGCGGGAGACCATCAGCCCCTACTGGCAGAAAAAGTTCTTTACCACGGCCACGGACATCGAGCTGCCTTATTCCAAGGACAATTATTTCTTTGCCGTACAATCCATGTCGGAGGATGGAAATGAGAGCCTGCCGGTGATACCTGTGCCAGGGCGGTAGATGCAGCTTAATTGGATTTTAATTAGCAACCGGTGGATTTTTTTCCTAATTTTTCGGAAATGATCTTACCATGAAAAATTTATTAATGATGCTGTCACTGGCATTGACCTTGTCCGTCAGCGCGCAAAACTTCGAAGGTGGTATCACCTGGTCGGTACGCTATACAGCTAACGACACTACCGTTCTAAAGGCGTTAAAGCAGAGCGCACCCATCAGCTATGTGTGGGCCGTCAGGGACGGAAACTATCGCATGGCCGCGGTAGGGAGCAATGAAAGCTCAGATCTTCTATGGCTGGCTGACAAACAACAGTACTATAGCCTGAACGCCAATGCAAAGACATATCATATGCCGCCGGTTGGGCATTGGGCAACGGCAAAGGCTTCGGAAAGGCCCGTGGTCACCAACACCGGTGAGCAGCGTATCATTCTCGGATATCACTGTACGAAATATATACTTACACCCAAGGAGAATCTGCCGAACATGCGCACAGTGTATTGGATGACCACTGAGATCAAGGGGCTGGATATGAAGACAATGCCCACTCCCGGCGCCGGTGGCAACATCAGTCAGTCCCCTTTTCACCAGGACATCAGCGGAATACCGATGCTGATCGAGGTCACCACGCCCATGTTCAATATGTCGATAGAGGCCGCGTCCGTGACAAGGCAAAAGGTCTCAGCCGACGCCTTTGTTATTCCGGCGGATTTTAAGGAAAGCAAATGATCGGACGGGAAGGCGGGCCGCTTTGTCTGGGTTTGTTTGGGCTGGCGGCTGTGCTGGCCGTGGGGATCGCGCTGGCTACTATCAGCTGGCAGGCGTTGAAGGCGGCGTGGGCTAATCCGGTGAGGAGTTTGAGGAGTGAGTAGGGGCTGCATTTATCATGCAGTCATTTTAGCATTGGGATAATGGTTAACATATAAGGGGAATTTTTAGTGCTGGTGACCCACATCGAATTAAGAATATTTTGCAGATATTAAGGGTTAGAACCATTGACCCAAACCTTATTCCTATGCGCCTGACCTGCCTGTTGCTGATGGGGCTTATCCTGTTTTTTGCCGGCTGCCGATCGATCAGACAACATCGTCTTCTAAAACAACCTGCATACGATACGCTGGAAAAGTACAGCTATTTATTACTTTCTTTCGGTGGCAGTAACGACATCAACAGGACCAACGATACAGGTTTTTTTTACAGAGATAAAGGAAAGTTGTATTTGGTGACAGCGTATCATGTATTGACAGGATGTCCTATTTATGAGGATACCGATAGGGTTGTATTGGATTCGTTGGAAGTATGGTATGAAGATCGATCGGGAGAAAGAAAATGCCGGCGGTTGTCATTGGCTACCTATAGGGATCAGCCCTGTCAGAAAGCTTATGACACCTGTGATGTGGCCAGGCTGGACGTATCCGATAAATTTAAAGATGCAGATATCCATTCAGTCGAAGGAATGGTTTGTGCGCCCTATGTGAATCTGGTCCCGTTAGAACCTGGGGATACTGTTGTTTGTTATGGCTTTTCGAATGTACACCCGCATAAGCATTACGATGCAAAGGCGCTGCCCAGGAGGCCGGAAGGATATATTCGCCTTGGGATGTACACGCCTCGGTCCGAGCGATGCACCAGGCTTCCGAATTTATATTATTACATCCATCCAAAAATACGTAAAGGAGCCTCGGGCTCACCTGTTTTCAAAGCTGTAACCAGCTGTAGTGGTCAATTGAAAATTTGCCTTATTGGTATCCAGTCGGGCAGTTCTGATTCTTTGAACCGTAGCACCATCTCACGGCAAGACAGGATGTTAGACTTATTTGATCAGTTGAAGTAGAAGCGTTCTACATTCCGTATCCTGTTTCGACGCTCGTCATAAAATACACGGAACGTACGGGCATTGTCAGTATAATGTCCGTTGTGAACATAGACCACCTTGAATCCCTTTTGTGTGACTGCGCTACGTTTGATAATATAGGTGCAGGGTATTGTATCATACCAGCTGGAATAGCCAACTGTGACATAATAGCCGCCTGTTCTTTTGGGTGATTTGAGCTTTTTATTGGCGGGATGCCATTGCTGTGAGAATGCGCTTGTACATGCGAACAGGACCAGGAGTGAGAGGATGTATTTCATAGACAGAGTTTAAGGGGGCAATAGTTAAAAGTACTCTTTTAAAATTATCCCATTTGGAATAAAAGAATAGGCAATTAAACTATTTTAATAAAATCGTCTTTGT
>DASZWE010000018.1:0-13151 GCA_035546735.1 Puia sp. | reverse complement strand
CTACTGCCGAAGAACGGTATCTCGCCTTCCTACGACAATATCCTGCCTTGTCGCAAAGACTGCCCAATACCCAGATCGCCTCCTATCTTGGGATCACCCCTGAATTCCTAAGCAAGATCCGTAAGGACATCGCCGGGAAATAGGATCCCCTTAAACTATATTAAGACTATTTCTTAAACTACCTTATAAGTCGGCTCCATGGCCGCGCGTTAAATTTGTCCCGGACAAAAAAACAAATCATGGAAGACTTACTACAACTAAGGGAGAGCTACGACCGGAAGATCCTTCCTTATGACAATGAGCCGACGGTATCGATAACGCAAGAGACTATCGAAGGTATAAGCTGTTACTGGTTCACCCCGCAAGACCCGGCCCCGGACAGGGTAATCATCTTCCTCCACGGCGGCGGTTTCGCCATGGGCTCTGTCAAGTCCCATGGAAAAATGACGACCCACTTTGCGAAAAATATACAAGCCACCATTCTTTTTATAGAATATGCTTTGGCGCCGGAGCATCCATTTCCGGCCGGCCTCGATGACATAATAGCTGTTTACCGTGCAATAGTCAGCCGCTATCCGGGATATCAGCTAAACCTCATAGGCGACAGTGCCGGTGGTAGTTTGATCGTTTCCGCCATTGGAGAAATGTTGAAAATGGATCTCTCGTTGCCCCGGGCTGTCGTACTGATCTCTCCACTCCTCAGCTTTACCTGCGACAATCCTTCCTATGAAGAAAATGCCCTGCTGGATGTCTCCCTCACCAGGGATATGCTCCGGATGTTTGTCCGGGCTTATACAGGGGACGTCCCGATTGAAGTGTCGAGCCCGAAAAATGCAATGCTCACGCGATTTCCGCCGGTGCTCATTATGGTGGGCTCGCACGAAATACTGTTGGACGACAGCAGGCATTTTTATACCCGTATAAAGGAGATCCAGCCCAGGTCCAGGTTGAGCATCTATGAAGGTCAACCCCATGTGTGGCCGAAGAAGGACATCTTAAAAGAAGCCTCCCGGCAGGCAGTAGCCGAAATTTTGGAATTTATCGCGTCAGCCCCCTGATCTTTCCGGTGCCGGAACGGTGTCAATATTGAAAGTTAAAGGAATCCTAAATTCACATAGGCTGCTCATAAAATGAAGCAGGGACAATTTTAAGTGCGATCTTAAAGTCCCAATCATGCCGGTCATGTACAGAAAAAGCTGCTACTTTCTTTTTTCTCTCCTGGTCTTTGTAACAGATGGATTTGCTCAGCAAAAATTATCCGGGAAGATCATCAAAAAGTCCAGCGATGAAGTCCTGATGGGCGTCACCGTTATAAATCTCAACGGGAGGAGATACACCACCTCCGATAGCGCCGGTGTATTTGCTATTACCGCCTCCCCGGGGGACACGGTCATTTTTTCCTCGGCGGGCTATCTACCCGACACCGCCTTTGTGGCTTCGTATATGTTTTCTGAAAGCTATCTCGTTCCTCTTAAGCCCATATTGCTGCCCTCCCCACATTTGATGTGATGGAAATGGCCAAATACCGCGAGGATTCCATAAAAAGGAGGGAGGAATATAGCTGGCTCCTGGACGCGAAGCACCCGGTCAAATTGATGAATGAAAAAAGAGCCGCTGACGGTCCCGGCTTTAGTTTTAGTCCGCTCGGCTACTTCTCAAAAAGAGAAAAACAAAAACGACGTCTGAAAAGAAGGTTGAAACAGGAAGAAGAGGACTATTATGTGGATTACAAGTTCTCCCCTTCACGCGTTAGCCTGCTCACCGGACTCAAGGGGGATTCGCTCCGGATGTTTATGCTGCGCTTCCGTCCTACCTACGCCTTCTGCCGGAATGCAGGCAACCAGGATTTCTTTTTGTACATTAATGATAAATTGGTTTTATTCAAGGCGGGCAAATAGCTCATATCGGTTTGAGTAACTCAGTATATCCCTCACGGATTATCGCTTTTGGGGCGGTATTTTTTCGGACCTGGTTTGTAATAGAGCACGCCGGCTTTCTCGATGGTGATGAGGCCGCCGCAGCCTGCTTTTTCCAGAAGACCTCCGGCAACATCTACGAAGGCATTTATCTTTTCCTCTTTATCGACGATCTCGACGATAATAGGGAGGTCCTGTGATATTTCGATGAGCCGGGCGGCATGTACCCGGGAAGAAGCGCCATAGGACATGATGCCCCGGATGACCGTGCAGCCGGCAAGTTCCCGCTCTTTTGCTGCCATCAGAATGGCTTCATACAGGTATTGGTGGCCGATTTTGTCGCGCTCACCGATGAATATTCGCAGTAGCTTCGAGTCCCCATTTAGCTCCATATGACAATTTTTATAATACTCTGACAAGGAAAATACCAAGGAATACGGCGGCAACGCCCAGGATGACACTGGCAATGGTGTAAAGCCCTACGTATAGAAAATCGGAGCCGCGGATCAGGTTGGCGTTTTCATAGGCAAAGGTCGAGAAAGTGGTGAAGCCGCCGCAAAAGCCTGTGGTGAGGAAGAGCCGCCACTCGGGCGGAAGCAGGTTGCCTTTTTCGGATAGGCCGTAAAAAAGACCAATAAGGAAACATCCTGTCACATTGACCAGGAAGGTGCCCAGGGGAAAGACAAAAGGATAGAGCTTGTAGATATAGGCCTGTGCGCCGTAACGCGATAAACTGCCAAGGGCGCCTCCGAGCCCGATGAGCAAAGCCGCTTTCATTGATTCTTTTTTCGGGAATGTATAACGAGAAATGGAATCCGCATTGATTGCATACCTGCCTATTTAAATCAGTTGATCTAATTATTACAGGCGTCATCAGCCCCTCGGACATTATCCGTGCCCGGAAGGCGGGTTCCGCTATCCGGACGGGCGGTTGATAAGGTGGAACACCATCACCTATACACTAAAGTTACTAAGGATTAGCAGGAAAGCCAAATAAAGCTTTGGATTACCAGCTTTATAAATGAATGCGAATGACATGCTGGAAAATTTAATCGACGTCCCAAAATTCCACTTCCTTATAAATAACGACTTTTCCGCGGAGCAGGTCCTTGTGCTTATAAAAGAATTCCTGCAGCTTTTCCTTTTTGTCGACGATCTGGACGCACATCGCCACGCCCGAGTTGTCCCCATCGGCGCTGAACGACTGAATATCTTCGTCGCCCGCATAGCTGGCGTGTGTGCTGTGGGCGGAGGCCTTCATGATACCGTCCTTTTTCGCCTCCTGGATGATATGCAGGTAGGCGGATTGGGGGAACATGCGGCGGAACAAGGTACGCTGACCATGTCTTACTTTATGCGCCGGCTCGATATAGATCTCGAGCTTTCCGAGAGAATGTGTTTTGATCTTTTCAACCATTGTTTTCTGTTTTTTATACGGGTGTCCCTGACTTCGTTTAACGTATTGTTATGATGGTGGCCGAGTTCATCTACCTTCGATACGGCTACACGCTGAGCATGGTAAATGCCGGAGTGCCCGCTGAAATAGTATGCGGTAAAGCAGGCAATGGCATAATACAGCACATGGCTTCCACCAAAGAGCTCTACACCCATGATCGTACAAGCAATAGGCGTGTTGGTCGCGCCAGCGAAGACGGCGATAAAGCCGAGGCCTGCCAACAGGTCGACCGGGGCGCCTGTCAAGGTAGCGATCGTATTGCCCAGGGCGGCGCCGATGAAGAAAAGAGGCGTCACTTCCCCGCCTTTGAAGCCGGTTCCGAGAGTGATTGCCGTAAATAGCAGCTTCCAGAGCCAGCTGAGGCTGGTGGCGCCGCCTGGTTGGAAACAGGAGGGGATCGTAACGGAATGAGGGTTGATGCCGAGGACGCCCAGGCTCAGGTAATCCTGTGTACCGAGTATATAGGTGAAACCGATGATCAGGGCGCCGCCTGCTGCCGGGATCAGCCATTTTCGCTTTATCCAGCGATGGCTGTAATTTTTGATGGTATGGGAAGTCTCCGCGAAGGCATAACCGGCGAGCCCGAAAAGGACGCCCGCCCCGATGACCTTCGCCAGCAGCGCCGGGTCGAAATGGAAGATGTTGAGAAAAACAGCGCCGGTCTCCTGGAAATTGATGTAGTAATGGGTATGATGGATACCCCAGGCGGCGCAGGTTTGATCAGCCAGGAAGCCGGCAATAAAGCACGGCAGCAGGGCATTGTGCCTGATCCGTCCCAGGGCCAGCACCTCGAGGGCAAAGATGGCGCCGGTGATGGGCGTGCCGAAGACCGCGCCAAAGCCGGCAGCGATACCGGTGGTAAGGAGCATACGAACATCTTCCTTCGAAAGGTTGAACCGCCTGGCGAAGAACTGGGCGATGCTGCCGCCGATCTGCACGGCCGTGCCTTCCCGGCCGGCACTGCCGCCAAAGAGATGGGTGATGACGGTGGTCAGCAATACCATGGGGGCCATGCGGGCGGGCACGCCGCCACCAGGCTCATGGATCTCATCCATGATGAGATTGTTACCGCCTTCGGAATTCTTGCCCATGGATTTGTACAGGAAATAGATGAGAACACCGGCAAAGGGCAGCCCGAAGAGCAGCCACGGATGGGCAAAGCGAAAACGGATGGCCATGTCGAGCAGCCATAGGAATAGCGCGACCAGGGAACCCGCTACCAGGGCGACGGGGAGGACGAGCAGGCTCCAGCGAAAAAGATGAGAGACAATAAAAAGATGTTCGAAATGGGTCTTCAGTTGCTTCATTACCTACAAACGTTACGTTATATTAATAGTTGGATATTAACAGTTTGTAGGCGCCATCAGCCGTCTTTCAGGCGGTTACCGTAGGTGGACACCATCACCTTGAACGGGCGCAAAGATAGGCCATAGCCGGGGATAAGCCAAAGTATTAAAATATTTCTTCCATAAAACGATCCGGATATTTTGCAGCTTCTAATATGCCCCCAAAAATGAGCGTAACTTGGAGAGAAAATCAATGGCATGAAGGAATTTGAACAGACACGCGCCTGGTTATTGGAGAAAGGGATCGGCGAGGCCGACACCGGTATTGTCCTGGGCACGGGATTGGACGAGATACTCCGGCACATCGATGTCATCCGGTCGATCCCCTACTCCGAGATTCCCCATTTCCCGGTCTCCACCGTCGAATTCCACAAGGGACATCTTATCTACGGGCGTTTCGCGAACACCTATTTGCTGGTCATGCATGGCCGTCTCCACTATTATGAAGGCTATAGCATGCAGCAGATCGCCTTCCCGATCCGTATCATGAAGCTGCTGGGTATTAAACGGCTGTTCTTATCCAATGCCGCGGGAGGCGTCAATCTCCACCTGAAAAAAGGCGATCTGGTACTCATCGATGATCATCTCAACCTCCAGGGAAGCAACCCGCTGATTGGAACCAACCTTCCTGAGTTCGGACCCCGATTCCCCGATATGAGCCGTCCTTATGACAGGGCATTGAACAACCTGCTAAAAGAAGCCGCGCAATTACTGGCTATTCCGCTCCAACAAGGGGTCTATGCCGCCGTAAATGGGCCCAATCTGGAAACCAGGGCCGAATACCGTATGCTTAAGCTCCTCGGCGCCGACATCGTCGGAATGTCCACGGTCCCCGAAGTCATCACGGCCAACCATATGGGACTGCCCTGCGCAGCCATATCGGTGGTTACCGACGAATGCGATCCGGACAACCTGGCTCCCATCGACATCGGGGAGATAATTGCCATAGCAAAAAAAGCCGACCAAAAATTGACCCGGCTGCTGCTTTCAGCATTGCAAATCGCGCCTGTGCCGCATATTGAACAGACATAAAAGGATAAACAATGAGCAACACCTATTATCACCCGGAAGATCTCAAGAAATTCGCCGCTATCGGCGATTTCCAAAAGGAACTGGCAGACAAATTTTTTTCCTGGTATGGAGATGTGTTTAAGGAAGGGGCGCTGACCGCCAGGGAAAAATCATTGATCGCGCTGGCCGTGGCACATGCCGTGCAATGTCCGTATTGCATCGATGCCTATTCCACAGATGCCCTGGAAAAAGGCTACACCGAAGCCCAGATGATGGAGGCTGTCCATGTGGCTGCCGCCATCCGGGGTGGAGCAACACTCGTACACGGCGTCCAAATGATGAATAAAGTTAACCAATTGACCATGTAATGAGTACTCTTTCCTTTCAACAGCATCCCCTGGCGTCTTCCCAACGTCAACTGGAAGTCCTTTCCCGTTCCAATGCTGGTAAACCATTTCCGGCTTTCCGGGAAAAATTAGCGGCTTCCGGCATTTGGCCCTTGCAGCCCACCGGCATCGAGGTATTGCAGGTCAACGTGGGCAAACAATGTAATCAAACCTGCCGGCATTGCCATGTCGATGCCGGCCCCGACCGGAAAGAACGCATGAGCCACGAAGTCATGGATCAGTGCCTGCACGTACTGAAACAGCATGACATTCACACTGTTGACATAACGGGGGGCGCCCCCGAATTACATCCCGATTTTCGGTGGTTCGTCGGGCAATGTCATACGCTGGGGAAAAAGATCCTGGTCCGCTGCAATCTCACGATCATCCTGGCCAACAAATCTTACAATGACCTGCCTTCGTTCTACAAAAGCCATGGCGTGGAAGTGGTCAGTTCCTTGCCTTTTTACAATGCTTCGCGCACCGACAAGCAACGCGGTGACGGAGTATTCGACAAGTCCATTGAAGCATTGCACCTGCTTAACGCAGAGGGTTATGGCATGGAAGACTCCGGCTTGCAGCTCAACTTGGTGTACAACCCCTCGGGGGCCTTTTTACCCGCCGCGCAGCAGGAACTGGAAGCCCAGTTCAAAAAAGTGCTGCTCCAACAGCACGGTGTCCGCTTCAATAGCTTGTACACGATCACTAACATGCCGATCAGCCGGTTCCTCGACTTCCTCCTTCAAAGCGGCAACTATGACGACTATATGGAGAAACTCGTCAGCGCGTATAATGCGCAAGCCGCCCGGGGTGTTATGTGCCGCAATACACTATCGGTAGGATGGGATGGCAGCCTCTATGACTGCGACTTCAACCAAATGCTGGATATCAGGCTCGCAGACGGGTTGCCGCAACACATCAGCCGGTTTAACCTTGAATCGCTTAACGGGAGACCCATCCAGGTCAATCAACATTGTTTCGGCTGTACCGCCGGCGCAGGTTCCAGCTGTGGCGGATCGATAACCACTTAAAAACCTGAGCATGGAAAACGTTTTGATCATATTCGCAAAGAATCCCGGCTATGGAAAAGTGAAAACCCGGTTGGCAGCCACCATCGGTCATGCTCGCGCGCTGGAAGTCTATCGCGTGTTATTAGCACACACAGCCGAAATCACTCGAAAAGTTGATGCCTCGCAGATCGTCTTTTATGCCGGGTTGGTAGAACAGCATGACGCCTGGGATGGGCATGCGCGAAAATCAGTGCAGCAGGGCGGCAATCTTGGCGAACGAATGGCCAATGCCTTTCAGGAAGTACTACAAGAACAGCGGCAGGCGGTGATCATCGGTACCGACTGCCCCGAGCTGGACGCACAAACGATCAACCAGGCATTTTCATGTCTGGCAAGCAACGATGTGGTCATCGGCCCGGCTGCAGATGGAGGCTACTATCTTCTTGGCATGAAAATGTTCCACCCCTGGTTATTCACGGATATTCCGTGGAGTACGCCCACCGTCTTCGAAGACACCGTCAGGCGCTGCCGCCAACACGAGGTTCGTCACCACCTGCTTCCCGTTCTGCATGACGTGGACGAAGAAAAAGACTTAAAATATCTCCCATGGTAGCTCCAGTGCTCAGCGTGATCATTCCAGCCTTTAACGAAGCCGGCCGCATCGGGGCAACGGTCCATCACCTGCTGCGCAGCTGCAACGGCACGACAATGGAGATCATTGTAGCAGACGGGGGCAGTACGGATGATACGGTGGAAGAAGCTCGCGCATCCGGGGCGCAAGTGCTGATCAGCCCCCGCAAAGGACGTGCCGCTCAGATGAATGCCGGCGCCTGGCAGGCCTCGGCGCCTGTCCTGTACTTCCTGCATGCCGATTCGTTCCCTCCGGTTGGTTTCACGGACGATATCCTTGCCGCCGTTTCGGAGGGATATGCCTGTGGCTGTTACCGGCTCGCCTTTGACCATGACCACTGGTTTCTGAATACCCTTTGCTGGTTCACCCGGTTCAATGTCAACGCCATCCGGTTCGGCGACCAGAGTCTTTTCGTAACCAAAGAGGTGTTTTCCGCAGCCGGCGGCTTCGACGAGCAGCTTATGATCATGGAAGACCAGGAGATCATGCATCGTATTCAAAAACATGGGACCTTTAAATTGATGGACAGGGCAGTCATTACCTCGGCGCGGAAATACCTCGAAAACGGCATTTACCGCACGCAGGGAAGATTCTTTCTGATCTACTTTCAATACTACTTCGGCTATTCGCAGGAAAGGCTGCTGGCCACCTTCCGCCGGAGTTTCAAAAAAAGCAAGCTATAACCGATGGAGCCCACCAGGACATTGTTCGACCATTTCGGCGTCCCCATACTGGTGACGCTGACGGTCATGCTCCTTATCGTGGAGACTCTTTTTCCCCTTCGCGGCCGTGTACGTCCCCGCTGGCGGCGCGTCCTTACCAATGCCGCCTTCTCGCTTCCTTCCCTGGCCCTTGCCCGTCTGGCCCTTATTCCCGCTCTTGTCGCGCTATCGGACTGGAACCAACAATGGCATTTGGGTATCGTACAATGGCTGCACCTGCCGGCCCGGGCAGGATTTATCCTCGGCTTTTTAGTGTTGGACTACCTGCTTTATGTTTGGCATTGGATGATGCACCAATTGCCTTTCTTGTGGCGATTTCACCTCGTCCATCACACCGACAGAGACCTCGATGTGACCACCGCCGTCCGATTTCATTTCGGCGAGATGCTGCTTTCCATACCCGGCAGGGGGACCATCATTCTCCTGTCCGGCGCGGCGCCGGGGCTCGTCCTCGTATACGAGATATGCTTCGAGGCTGCGACCAGCTTTCAGCATAGCAACTGGCGCCTGCCTGCTTCGGTAGAAAAGATCCTTAACCTCCTCCTCGTGACCCCAAGGATGCACGGCATCCACCATTCCACTATAAAAAGGCAAAGAAACACCAACTATTCTACTATCTTCTCCTGGTGGGACCGCCTGCATGGTACGTTGAAAATGGATATCCCGCAAGAACACCTGCACATGGGCATACAGGCCTACCCGGAGATGCTTTCGATCCTCTCCCTGTTATTACTACCCTTTAAAAAGCAATATGAAGACGAATAAATTCGATATCATCGTTATCGGCGCGGGTTCTGCCGGCCTCAGTGTCGGCCTGGCTATGAACAAGCTCGGCTTTCAGGTGTTGATGATCGCCCGGTCCGAAAAGGAGGTAGGAGGCGAGTGCCTGAACACCGGCTGCATTCCCAGCAAGGCGCTTATCCATGTTGCGAAAATCGTCCATCATGCACGATCGGCAGCGGAATTCGGCTGGGACGGCAAAGGAGTGACCGACTGGTGCAAAGTTCTTGACTACGTTAAAAATGCCCAAGACATTATTCGTACCCACGAGAATGCAGAGACGCTTCGGCAGGCCGGGATAACCGTCGCACTGGGGCATGCCCAATTCGTCGACAAACGCTCCGTGCAGGTAAACGGCAAGATTTTCGTCGGTAAAAAAATAGTGATCGCCACCGGATCCAGGCCTCAGCCATTGAACGTACCTGGTATCGAACTGGTTTCCTGCTTTGACAACGAAACCATCTTCGGGATGGACAAGCTACCCGAAACCCTCCTCGTCGCCGGAGGCGGACCGGTCGGAGTCGAAATTGCCCAGGCTATGAGCCGGCTGGGAAGCCGGGTTACCCTGGTCCACAACGGGCCGATGATCCTGGAGCACGATGATCCGGCCCTAAGCGGGATCCTGTTTCACCGGCTGGAAGCCGAAGGCATCACCATCTTGCTGAATTGCCAGCTGGACAGCTTTACCTCGGCACACGAGGCCCGCGTTCGGATGAAAGACGGTGCGTCTCGTTATGTCTCATTCGAGTCGGTTTTTATCGCTACCGGCAGAGTCCTGAACATCGAGGGGCTGGAACTGCCCAATGCACGCATCCAAGTGAGGGAAGACAGGATCGGATCGAATGACTATCTGCAAACCAGCAATAAGCACGTATTTCTTTGCGGCGATGTTGCGGGAAGATTGAAATTTTCGCACGTGGCGGAATATCATGCCCGGATCCTGATCAACAACTTCTTTTCTCCGATTAAAAAGAAACACCGGGTAGACAATCTCTCCTGGGTAACGTTCACAGACCCGGAGCTCGCCACCTTTGGTCTTAGCGAAGCCCAATTACGGCAAAGAGGCATCCCCTATGAGCGGCTGGAGCAGGACTTCGTCGGGGACGACCGGGCAGCTGCTGACGACTATCGCTATGGAAAGCTGATCGTGTTGATCAAAAAAGGAAGCGGTTCCGGTCGAAGGCGCATCCTTGGCGGGTCGATGATCGCCCCCAACGCCGGCGAACTGATACAGGAGCTCTTGTTGCTTCAAATCAGCAGGTCATCACTTAATCCACTTTTTGACAAAATATACCCTTACCCTGTGGCGGCACGCATTAACCAGCAATTGGCTATTCGGCTCAGGGAACGTCAGATCACCTCTGTGACAAAAGCATTGCTGAGGTGGGCATTCCACTTATAGTTCGGATAATTACAGCTACGAGCGGTCGCTTGACACGAGCGAAGATTATTGCCTGCTTTTTAAAAAGACCAGTAGAGCATCCAATTCCTCTTTTTTAAGAAGCCCGCCGTAAGCCGGCATGTTGCTGCTGCCATTGACGATCCTTATGCGCATTTGATCCACAGATAGCCGTCGGCCCACCGTAGATAAGTCTGGTCCCGTAATACCGCCATTGCCGCTTATTTTGTGACAATACAGACATGCCTTCTGATAAAAGAGCGTTGCACCATATAGTACCAGGCTATCCGATGAATGAATGGCTGTTAGTGATAGTGGCGTCGCTTTGAATTTGGGCGACCAGGGCGAGCGCAACCCGGTAATGAAAAGACTGAGTACGAATACGACCACGCACAGGGCACCGAACACGGCCCAGGGCCGCCGGATCGGGCTTCGTTGGCCTTTATTTGAAATGAAAGGTACTGCCAACAATATAATCACGGTGAGTATCGGCCCGATGACGATGGCATATGATTCGATCCGCGGTGGCATCAAGGCGAATAACGCAAAGATGGCCAGTAAATACCAATCGGGCTTGGGCGTGGCATGAACAAGGGAAGGATCCGGCGGTTGGGTAAGTTTGGGAGGCCCGAAGACAACAGCCAACATGATTACAGCGATAATCGTGAACGCTGCGAACAACATGTCACGCCAGGCCGCATTTGGCCAGAACGGGACACCTGCTTTCGCAAGCATATCTTTGTACCACTGTTTGTATTTTGCAGGATTCACAGGTCGTCCGACTTTGGGTGGTTCCGATATCCCATTGCGAAATACCAGCATGACATGCAGGCCGATAAACAAAAAGATAAATGAGGGAATGATGAACACATGATAGGCAAAGAACCTGCTGAGGGATTGCTTGTCGAGCGTACTCCCGCCCAGGAGCAATCGCGCGGCATATTTGCCAATGACCGGTAGCCTTCCCAATTGCTCCGCCGCAACAACGGACGACCACACGCCATTGGAATCCCATCGCAGGAGCTGGCCGGTAAAGCCCATCGCGATCGTCATAAAGAGAAGGAACACACCCGTCATCCATGTTACCTCTCTTGGATATTTATATGCTGCGGTGATGTAGACCCGTATCATATGTATGCCTACCATGACGATCATGGCCGACGCGCCGAAATAATGCATGCCGCGTAGCACCCTTCCGAACTTTGCCTGGCTGGTGATGAACTGCAGGGATCGGTAAGCGTCGCTGGAGGCAGGTTGGTATTGCAACGACAACGCGATGCCGGTCACGACCTGCAGAATAAACAGAAATAGGGTGCAGCTGCCGAATACATAGGCCCATTTTGCCCCCGGCGGGACGGGGTGCCTGGCAAGGTTGCGTACGGCACTGATCCACCCGGTACGCTCCTCGATCCAATTGGCTAATTTCTTAATCCTTGACATTGTTCTATGCTGTTAATGGCGTGAGTGGCAAGGGAGACGTTTGTATCTCGACTTTACCCTTATTGATCCTCACTGGGTAACGGCGCAGGGATCGGGGCGGCGGTCCGGCCGCCACTGTGCCATCCTTGTAATAGACCCCGCCATGACACGGGCACATGAAAAGCTCCGCATCCTTTTCCCACCTGACGGGACAACCGAGGTGCGTGCAGTTGGCAGAAAAGGCGGTGAACGCATTTTCCGCGTCTCTTCGAAGCCAGGCCGCCGTATGCGCTTCACTACCCGCCCAGGCCCGGGGGTCGGCATTTTGGAAGGTTACAAGGCGTATGGTTCCGATCTCGAATCCTTGCAGATCGGCAACAGGTCGCCAAAGCGGCGGTACCTTGACCAACAGCGGGGCAAAGACGGACGCCAATATAGGGATGCCTGCAAAGGCGGCCGACAAACCGCTCAGTCCAAGGCCGAGCCAGATCAGGAGTTTTCTCCGCCGTTCATCGACTTTATTTTCTTTCATGATCCAGAAGAATGACCCACCTTGTAAGGGCAATGAATGTTACTATAATGCCTACGACCAGCATCATCCAGGCCGCCAGTAGTCCCCAGAAGATGAAACCTATGCCTGCTGCCAGAAAGAAAGGCCAATACGTAGGCTTTGGGAGATCAGCGGGAATAGCCTTGTCCCATTGTTCCGGTGGGATACCGCCAGGTCCGCAGGTAGATCGTTGTTCGTTCATTGGTATTTATTTATGGGTGAAATAATGGCAATATCCTCCCTCTCTTTCCTGAGCCATAGCCAAAAAAGGTAAAGGCAGCCCGATAAATAGATGATACAGCCGGGCACCCACATGATCAGGCCGGCCGTTTGCAGATCCTCCTGCCCGGAATGCCGGTAAACGTGCTGCGGGGTGAAAGCGATCAGCAATCCCATGAGCGAACAGCTGATACAGGATGTAGCCAGATAAAGGATGCCGCCAAGTGGATGGATCCTGTACAATGGATAAGGTGCAAATAGTGGCCAACAAAACAGCATGCCCCCTGCTACGAGACTTACCTGGTG
>DASZWE010000017.1:0-7219 GCA_035546735.1 Puia sp. | reverse complement strand
AAATATTATTGATCACGGGCGCCCCCGGCAACAGCAGCGTAATAAAGAACCCCGCCGTCAGCCCGAACAGCGCCTTTTCCTTCGTGGAGAAATGGTTGAAAGTCACGCCTGATACTATGCAAAATACCGGCCAATTACCCGTCCACACCTGGCCGGCATCCATCCGCACCCGTCCGCGCCTGGCCGGCACCTGGCCAGAACCAGTCTGGTGCATAGCCATCACTCTCCCACCACCACTTTAACAACCTGCCTGTACCGGCCCGCCGTCACCTCCATGATATACACCCCAGGCGCCCACCCGCTCATGTCTATCGTCTCCGTATTCGCCCCCGGCCCCCTTTGCACCGGACTGCCATTTTGCAAACGCCTGCCCGTTATATCCAGCAGATTGACCCGCACGAGGGAATAATCCGCCAGCATGTAGCTCAGCCGGAAAACACCATGTCCCGGATTGGGGGCCACCGCCTCCACCGATAAGGGAGCCGTCGGAGCCGGGGAGCTGCCGCCACGGAAGCTCATCGTCTGAACGAGGGCCGTCGGAGGACGAAGGAGGATATGCTTTTTATAGACCACGTTGGAAAACGCGGCAGCCGTACCCAGCACATAAAAATCATTCTCATCCACCACGCTGTTGGACCAGCCATCCGCACTGAGGAGAATGGGATAATTCATCTGCGAGCTCTTAAAATCTCTGGCTTCGTCGATGATCCGGACACGATCCGACCAATGCAGCAGATCATTTGAAAACCGTAAAGCCGTCTTGTACTTATACGCATCCTTATAGTCGATCTAGGACTCCACGCCGACAAAATAATCAGTATTGCGAACCCTCGCCACGGCAAATCGCAGATTGCCATACGCATTGTTTCCCTCATCCCCCATCAGATCCGTGCTCATAGGCCCTTTTGCCGACAAAAAATCCAATAGCCGCTCCTTCCTAAAACCCGCCGGCAGAGAAGGACTCCAGATTTGATTCCCCGACGGATCTTCATAAAAAGCCTTATAGGCATAGGGGTTCAACGCACTGTCCAGGGGAGCCCGCACCACCTTGATGCCTTCATGCCGTCCCTCCTCGTCGTGTGAATTGAACTTTGCATAAGGACCCGAATCATGATAGAACACATACACATACCCATCATACTGAATGGACGTAGGGTGGCTCACCCCCGTCGTCGCCTTTACGCCATCCGGCTGCAGATAGCCCGTGGACGGCCAGGTGACAGGACCCATATCATTGGAAAAATACTGCTGCCCCCAGTTGGTGGCCTGGTTATTGGCCTGCCATGCCGCACAAACAAATGAATTATAGCGGGGCCAGTAGTCGCCGCTGAATGGACAGACATTGACAGGATCACGGTTGATCGTATTGTGGCAATCATCGCCGCTGTGACAGACATCCTTGTTCTCGCCATGCAGGAAACCCAGCGACACCGGCCCCATCTCCGGATGGACAAAATACTCGGCGCTGTAGATGCCATAATATACCCGTGACCAATTGTCCACCTGCGGTCCCTTACATCCGTCCCCATAACGGGCAAGTGCATGCGTAGACACATCCCGCGGACCCGTCCCGTCATGCCGGATGTCGATAACAGCATTATGCACCAGGTCCGCCGGTGAAGAAACAACATAGCTGTTCTGCCCGTCGACCATAAAATAGGAATGCCAGCGGCCCGGTATCATCCAGGGCGGCACCTCCATTTTCATTTTTTGCGCCTCGAAATTACATCCGCTGGTAAGACCTTCCAGACCATCACAGTGATAATTGAAGCTGACCGTGCCTTCGGAAAGAATGGAATACCCGCTGAGGTCAGGGAATTGTCCGCATACGCGGACATAAGCGCATATGGCTATCATAAATACAATCGCTCTCTTCTCCATGTAGCAGTAGTTTGGGCTGAGTCGGCCAGGTACCGGGGTACCCGCGGACCCGGGGTTGCAGTCTTACAATATAAGCCAATTTTTCAATTGAAGCCTTGAAAATTTTTTCAACCATTCATCTTATCTTCGCAGCACCAGCCGGCGACCAAAGAAAGCTCGCTGAAGAAAATTAACCATGAAAAATCACCTGCTATCCGTGGGACTGATCGTATTGTCCTTAACAGCTACCCATTGCAAGTCCGGCCTCGTCACCATGTCCAACAGCTGCTATGACATGATCAACACCGGCCAGTCCCAGAATAAGGCGGGCAACTACTCCGCCGCCCTCGACAACTTCAACAAAGTGCTCTCGAAATGCGACGCCTACGACGCCAAAGAGAAAGGCTATGCGGGCAAGGCGGCCTCACTCAATGGCCTCCGTCAATACAATGACGCCCTCGCCGCAGCCAACGCAGGGCTAAAGATCAACAGCAGCAGCCTCGACAACCTCTTCGAAAAGGCCAATGCAGAACTGGCGCTTGGCATGACCGACAACGCCCGGGCAGACTTCAACACCCTGCTCAACCTCACCGCAAAAAATCGCAATACCGCCCAGCGCGCCACCATCTACGCCAAAGTGGCCGAGGCAGAGACAAAACAGCAGCAATATTCCGACGCCCTTCAGCACATCGGCGAAGCCATCAACACCGACAATACCAATCTGAACTTTTACATGCAGCGGGGTGATATCAACGTAGCCGCGGGCAATCTGTCCACCGCCATCTCCAACTACGACGAAGCCATCTCCAAAGGGAAGGACGACCCCGAAGCCTGGAAAGCCCGTACCGCCACCCTGATCAGACTCTACGAGAAAAAGTACGGCACGGAAGACGCCGCCACGCTAAAGAAAAAGATCAGCGCCTCCGATAAGCAGACACTTTGCAGCAGCATCCGGACCGCCCAGTCCAAAGGACTCCGCGACGTCCAGGTGGACCTGGTGCAGGCCACCATCTGCCAGTAATCGCCAAAATACTACTTCATTCATTTGAAAAACACCCAACAGATCATGCGTACAAAATGGATATTCATACCCGCCACCATCGCCGTCCTTCTGACAAATTGTAAAAGCGCCAACAACACCCAAAAAGGTACAGGCATAGGCGTAGCCGCCGGCGCCACCGCCGGTGCCATCATCGGAGGAGGAGGAAAAAGTTCCGTATTCGGCGCCCTCATCGGCGCAGCCGTAGGCGGCGGAGCAGGCTATCTCATCGGCCATCATATGGACAAGCAGGCTAAAGAGATCAAGCAGGCCGTACCCGATGCACAGGTCGAGAGAGTAGGCGAAGGCATCGAGATGACCTTTAACTCCGGACTGCTCTTTATGATCAACTCCGCCGCGCTCAGCGAAGCCGCTAAGACCAACCTGGAAAAAGTAGCCGCAGTATTTGTAAAATACCCCGAGACCAATCTCCTCATCGAAGGCCACACCGATGACACAGGTCCCGCCGACTTCAACATGGAGCTCTCCAAAAAAAGAGCCTACTCCGTCAGCGAATTCCTCCAGTCGAAAGGGGTCTCCGCCAGCCGTATGGACATCAAGTGGTACGGCGAGACACAACCCAAATTCCCCAACACCAGCGAGGACAATCGGGCAAAAAATCGTCGCGTGGAAGTAGCGATCACCGCCAACGATCAGATGAAACAGCAGGCGAAGGACGGGCAGCTGAACTAAGCCCCCGCATCCCCCGGAAGGAGTTTAAGCGTACCTTCTTCTGCGAAATAATTGGTAAAGGTACCCGCCCAGGATCACCAGCAGTATGGGCAGCCCGATGTTGATGAATTGCCAGAAGCTGCGATCCGCCTCCACCTTGGCGGGATCCAGCAGACGCAAGGTATAATCCTTGGACCTTGTCTCCAGGACCCCGGAAGGATTGACCAGGTATTCAAAACAGTTCTCCACGAAATCCTGGTTGGCGAACTGATAGGAAATATCCTTGTTAAAGCCCATAGGGTAAGGTCTCCCCTGGTACACATCATTCATCACGATGTCCGCATCCGCCATCACGATCACACGACCCGGCTTCTCCGCCGATGCGAGAAAGGGCTGCTTATAAACATTCGCCAGGCTGTCCGCCACAGCCGTACTCACGCGGTTGGCATACAGGGACTGGAATTTCCCCTCCAGCAGCATGGCCACCGGGATATTGTGCTGCGTGAACACCCGGGGGTCATTCGCTACCTTGACACTTTCAAAGCTGATCAGCGCTGGCGTGCTCACCGTCTTGGAATTGGCGGACGACTGCAGCAGCACCGTCTTTCGAATGCCTTCCGCCTTCACCGTATCGATGGAATTGGCAAATTTCGAATACACCGGGTCGAGATTCTTGGAGATGGGATGGGTGAGACTGCCGTTCAGCAGGGGGAAATAAGGCCAGGGTATCAGCTCGAACTGCGGCTTATCGCCATTCATGCCCACCACCATGTTCAGCGAAGCGCACTGCATGTCCAGCACCAGGTCCGGCTGTGTCCGTATCCCATATTTAAAGAAAAGGTCGTCCAGGTCCAGATCCCGGTCGAATGCAATCGTCTCTCTATTCTGCCGCAGGCTGTCCATCTCCGCATAGAGCCTGTCCACAGCCCAGATGATCTGTCCTCCATGCATGACGTACTGGTCGAGGGTCAGCTTTTCCCTTTCCGTAAATTTCTTTGTCGGCTTGACGATGACCAGCGCATTATAATCGGTGGGTATCACAGGCACACTATCCAGACTCACTACGCCAAATCGATAGTTTGAACGCAGACCTTCAATAAGGTTGTATACACTAAGGTCCAGCGGCTCACCGTTGCCCATCACATAACCCACCGCCGGCTCATGCTTGCGGGTGATCCTGTCGATGGCGCTGCCAAATTTATATTCCAACAACGTCTCCGCATTGGTGTACAACTGTTCCTCCGGCTGTCCTTCTCCACCCGTCTGCACCCCTTTCAGCAGGTCCACCGGCACCACCTTATTCTTATAGTGAAGCAAGGCGCCCGGCAGGACGATGCGCTGGCTCTGCTCCTCTCCCTTCTTCGCCTGCGCCACCTGCGTCTTGGGCTGGATACCCATGCGACGCAGCGAATCCAGCATCTCCATCTTGGCCGTGTCATCCAGGTTGGCCAGCGGATCCATCACCTTTACCCGGATCTTGCCGTCGGCATATTCATTGAACTCCTCCAGCAGCTCCTGCGTGCTTTTTGATAATTTTCGTATACCCGCCTTCAGATCGCCCTGCAGAAAGAAATCTACCTCGATGTTGTCGTCCAGGTTGCGCAACAGCTCCTTGGTGGGAGCGCTTAAGGTATAGCGTTTCTCCTGGGTAAGATCCAGACGGTAATGAAAGTGAGCAGCTAATAAGTTGAGGATAACCAGCACCGCAAGGATACCTCCCGCACCCGGCCAACCAGGCCGCAGTTTTTGGCCGCCCCCTCTTTTGGCCGTCCCTGCCCCGCCCGTCTCCTTCAACGTCCCCGTCTCAGTCTCGCCAATCGTTCCAGTCCCTTCAGTCTCCCCGGATGTTCCTGCCCCGGTCTCACCAATCGTTCCAGTCCCTCCAATCGCCTCGGACCTCCCCGCCCCCGTCTCACCAATCGTCCCGGATGTTCCCGTCTCGCCAATCATCACCGCCCCGGCCGCACCAATCGTCCCCGCCTCGGGTTGTCCAACGTTCCCCCCGCTCCCCGCCAGCCTGTTCTTCGGCCCCCGCAGCCTCCGCGCCAGGTTCCAGTTCGTCCAGCGAAGGAATAAGAAAATAATGCTGAAGAAATAAATGAGGTCCCTGCTGTCGACTACCCCCCGGCTGATACTCCGGTAATGGAAGTCGATCCCGAACATCTCGATATAATAATCCGCACCCGCCGCAAACACGGGCAGCTGGCTCACGGCATTGAACCCGCTGTACAGAATAAAGCAGCCAAAGGCGGCCGCGATAAAGGCGACAACCGCATTGCTCGTCCAGCTGCTGCACAATATGCCAATGGAAGTAAACACCGCCGAGAGAAAGATCAGTCCAAGATAACTACCCATCGTGGCCCCGACATCGATACCCGCCTGACCCGACAGCCGTTGTACGCTAAGGAAATACAGGAGCGTAGGCACCAGCGCAATGATCACCACAATGAGGCTGGCCAGGTATTTTCCCAATACCAGTTGAGCCCTGCTCAGCGGCACCGTCTGCAAGATCTCGAAAGTCCCCGTCCGGAACTCTTCCGCAAGACTCCGCATCGTGATAGCAGGGATCAGCAGCAAAAGGATCCAGGGCGCCAGATCAAAGAACTTCTCCAGGCTGGCATACCCGAAGGCCAGAATGTCCGTATCAGGGAATACGAACAGCAAAAGCCCATTCATTAACAGGAAAACAATAATGGCTATGTAGCCGGTAAGATTACTAAAAGACTGACGGAGTTCTTTTTTGCAGACTGCCCACATGGCCACGAAAATAATGTGTTATCCGTAAATATGACTGCATCGGGTCTGGTTTACTCTCAAATATATCCCCAGCCTCGATACACCGCTAATAATTGGCCTCCGGCCGGCGAATCTGTGATTCGCTTGGACAATATATATGGCCCGTTTCCGTTTATTACCAGCACCATTTATACCCCAAACATTTTAATGTCGGTCCTTCCGGACAACGAACCTCCGGTTCGTCCTGGAAGAAAACCTGCCCGCCAGGGCGCCATCCGGCTCACCCATCCGGACAGGCACTATACATTGCAAATAAATAAAATGTGGAAAAAAAGTTAAATTAGATGAGTGGAAAAATGTACTTGATCAAAAGATAACCTTATATTCGCATACTCTAGTCAGAACAACCTTCCCTGTTGAAAAGAATATTATGGTTAGGTATAAAGAAATTTGACCGAAACCAACTGCATAAAAGATCCGCCCCTGCCGGCGGGTTTTTTACTTTATACCCATCGACTTTCCTCATTCCCCCAACCATCACCCATTATTACCAGTCTTACCATCGGATCATTCGTCCGCACCTGACATTCTCCCCAGTCCGCAACGTCCCCGCCTTGCCCCTATCAGCGCGCCCGCCCCCGATCCTCAGCCCTTGGCCGGCCCAGGGCTCCCTTCATCCGAATAATATTACAAAAAATATAATATTAATATATTGAAAATCATTATATGTTAGTCAAATAGCACAACTATATAAAAATCATCAATTTATACCTTTCCAGTCCCAACGTCCCGCCTATACTCCTCCCACAATGGACTCGACACCCTCAGCCGGTCTATTCCTTCCTTTAACCGCTCTATCACATAATCCACCTCCGCCCCGGTATTGAACCTCCCCAGCCCGAATCGCAGACT
>DASZWE010000016.1:0-10644 GCA_035546735.1 Puia sp. | reverse complement strand
ATGCGGATTTTGTCTTGTCGGAATAATAATACCCGGTGGCGCCTATCTGCTTCAGGTAAAACCATGCGGAAGGGTTACAGTGCGCATGGTATTCGGTGCAGGTATTGATGTCTTCGAAAGAGCCGTTAGCGATCAGCTCCTGGCCTGCCACAGACAACGATAATAAAATGATGGCTACAATGTTGGTCAGCTTTTTGAGCACTATGCAATATACATGAATTTTACGCTTATTGAAGATTCGGGTCTTTCAATAATTCGGTATAGGGGATGGGCAATAACAGATCCTTTTCTGTAAAAGCCCTGATATGATTAGGCGCCTGGTAGCCTACCAGATCCACTATTTTATTATTGACGACATCAAACGCCTTGCGGGTACGGATCATATCATACCAGTTCTGGAACTCGAAACACAGCTCCCAGAACCTTTCTTTATACACTTCGTCAAAGGACAATGTTGCCGGCCGGCCGGCGGAAGGAAGGGCCCGGTGATGTACCGCATACCAGGCGTCGATGGCAGCCGGATCATGGGTCGCACCTCCATCCAATAAGGTACGGGCTTCCGCACAGACCAGCAGCACATCGGCATAACGGATGAGCTCAAAATTGGCTCCCGACCTTTTTGTCTGCTCGGCCAGGCTGTCCCAATACTTATAAATATAAGGCTGCGGCAGGTCGATGGTCCGGGACGTGTCCTCCACATTCTTCATATGGGTGTAAAAGAACTGCTTTTCCTGTTTCCGAAGATCAGCGTTGTCATATGACTGATAGAACTCCTGCCGGGGGGCCAGCGCGCCCCCCTGGTTATCGAGGACCGAAACGGGTACTTCCGGATAAGGCATGAGCGCAAAATGCATAATGTCCGGCAGATTGGTGGCATTGTGCTGTATCATGAAAATATGTTCCCCCGTATTTTGTTTGCTGGCGTCCCGTAGAAGGTTATAGGTAGGAAAGAGCAGGAACTGACCGCTGTTGATCACCTCCAGGGATTTATCATAGGCCTTTTGTAAATACGACGCTCCTTTTTGCAGCGGATACTGCGCCATCGTAAGATAGACCTTGGCCAGCAGCGCTTTGACGGCCCCCAGGCTAACTTTTCCGGAAGCATCTGTCCACGGCAATCCGGCATTTTCAGCCATCTGCAGGTCGCTGACGATCTGATCATAGATCTTCCCTTGAGGGGTCTTGCCCGGCTTGATGTCGGAGAGATCCGTAGTAGGCGTGGTCTTGAGCGGCATATCGCCAAACATTTTAACCCCCTGGAAATAATACCAGGCGCGGAGAAAATATACCTCTCCCAGATATGCCTTCTTTACGACATCCCCCACCACCGTGGAAGGCGTGAGGTTGGCGATGACGCTGTTGCAGTTTTCCAGGGGATAAAAAGTAGCCGTCCAGTATGGCTCTATAAAAGCGTTTTGATTGTTGATATTATCCAGCAAAAGAAAATGCCCTTCGTCACCCGTCGACAAGGCGCGGGGACGTACCGAATAGCCCGTCATATATTCCAGGGGATAGATATTGCTCTCCGCCACGCCGATGTTGGAGCTGAAGAGACTGTTCAGTCCTACATATGCGCCATTGACGGCTGCCCTGACCTGGTCCGGTGTAGCATAGTAATCCGTTGGCGTGAGAAATCCGCTGGGATGCTCCGACAGGAATTTTTTGCAGCTCGAAAAGAGTATCAGCAATATGATCATGTACCGGGACATCAGAATGTCAGATTTAGATTAATGGCCAAGGTCTTTGGCTTGGGATATTGGTATACATCCACGCCCTGGTTCAACGTACCGTCGAAGGGTGTTACTTCCGGGTCATAGCCCGTATAGTGAGAAAGGAGCAGATAGTTCTCCGCCGTCAGCGATACCACCATCCGGGATAGGGACAGCCGCTGCAGCAGCCGGCCCGGCATGGTATAGGCGAGCGTCACTGTCCGCAGCCGCCAGAATCCCGCGTCCTCGATATTGTAATTATCCGTATTGTTTTGGTTGGGTTGATTACCCAGCCGAAGAGCGCCCTGTACGGTATTTTGATGTTCAGGCGTCCAGGCATTGAGCGCATATTGGTAGCTGTTTGTCCGTGGCGTCTCGCCCGCCGTGATGTACCGGGTATAGTTCATGATCCTGTTGCCGCCAAGGGACTGCCAGTCTATGAACAGCGAAAGGCTTTTATAGGTCAGCGTGTTGGTTATATTCAGCTCGTACCGCGGCATCTTATGTCCCAGATAGGTCTGGTCGCTGGCATCCAGGACATTGTCCTTATTCCTGTCCAGCCAGTGGATATCTCCTGGCTTGTTGCCATATACCGCGGCCTGCGCGGCCTCATCCGTACCCCATGCCCGGGTGCGTACATAGCCATAGAACTCATCCATGCTCCTGCCTTTCTCCAGGCGGCCTGCCCAGGTGGTGAGTATGTCGCCGTTGAGATCCAGGATCTTCGACCGATTGATGGAAAAGTTGACGCTTGTGGTCCAGCTCAGGTCGTGTGTGACGATGTTCTTGCTGGTGAGGCTGAGCTCCACCCCCTGATTGCGTACGGAGCCGATATTGTCCCACACCGTCATAAACCCGCTGGATGCCGGCAGCTGTTTCTGGTACAGCATATCCGATGTGATCTTATTGTAATAGTCCCCTGTGATCTCCACTCTGTCGCCCCATATCCCCGCATCGATGCCGAGATCTACCTGCACCTGGCGTTCCCATTTCAGCCTTGCATTGCCGGCATTGGGAGCGAGGATGACGCCTGTCTGGGGTACGCCGGAAAAGATCACCTGCGTAGTAGCCAGCTGATTGAGGGAGGAGTAGTTCTGTATCTCCGCGTTGCCTACGGAGCCAAAGCTGGCCCGCAGTTTCAGACTGTTGATCTTATCGGAAAAGCCCTCGAAGAATTTTTCACGGGATATCTTCCAGGCGGCGGATATGGAGGGGAAATAGCCGTATTTATTGTCCACCCCAAACCTGGAGGACCCGTCCACCCGCAGGGAGGAGCCCAGGAACCAGCGACCGTCATATTCATAATTAGCCCGCAGATAATAGGAGTTGAAGCGGCTGTCGCTCCGGGAAGAGGAAGGCTGTTCGTATACCGTCCCCGTCTGCAGGCTGTTGTAGGAGAAATAATCGTCAAAGAAATTCTCGGCCCCGGCGAATGTATTTGTATTCACGGAATAGTACCAACTGGCGCCCGCCACCACCTTCAAAATAGAGGGTCCCTTGCAATGGGAGAAGGTGAGATAATCCTCGTTGGTCCAGCTGCCGATGGTCCCATTGCTTTTCTGCGCGACACCGTTCTGTACCAGGGAATAGTCAAGCACGTCCTTGGCGCTATAGTAGTTATGATAATTGGCATTGAGCTGTCCGCCCCAGCTTGTGGTGAGGTCCAGCTTGGGAGAGAAATGGATAACGCCTACGATGCTGCCATTGCCATAAATAGTACCCGTACGATCCTGCACGTCGTTGAGAAGCCGTACCGGGTTCTCGGAGTTCTCCGCATTGGGGTAGTCGCCTTTCCTGGACCAGGTGCCATCGGAATACCTCACCGGGAGGAAGGGGAGAAATTCATAGATCTCCCGGATGGCGTTGAGGCCAAAGAGGTTCAGGTCCACATTGGAGCCCTGCTGGCCGCCTACGTTGAGCGTGGACTGGAGATGCAGCCAGGGACGGGTGTCGGAAGTGATATTGCCAAAGACATTTATCTGTCGCATGTCGCTGTTCAGCAGGATACCCTGCTGGTCCTTGTACGAGATGGTAAAGAGGCTGGCGAGATTGTCCCTGCCTGTGGCGAAGCTGAGAGCGCTGTTGTTGGAGAGGGCCGTACGGGTGGCCTCCTTCTGCCAGTCCGTATGATATTTGGGACGGCCATCGGGGGTAAACAGCTCCGACCGGCGGGTGAAGGAGGCGGTGGGGTCCAGGTTGGGCGGCAGCTGATTGCTATAGGCATAGGCGCGTTGGAACATTTCCAGGGTGCCTTCGGAATTCAGGAGTTTGAGCCGGTGCTGGAGCGTGCCCATGCTGAGTGTATGTACAAAGTTGATCTCGCTGATGCCTTTTTTAGCCCGCCGGGTAGTGATAATAACAACGCCGTTGGCGCCCCTGGCGCCGTATATGGCAGTGGCCGCCGCATCCTTTAGCACATCCATCGATTGGATGATATGGGGGTCCAGCAGGTTGGGGTCCGCACCGACGATGCCGTCCACGACATACAGCGGATTGCTGGAAGCGTTGATCGAGCCTGCGCCGCGAATGATGACCGAGGGGCTGCCACCGGGTCTGCCTGAGTTGTTGATGACGCTGAGACCCGCCACCTTGCCCTGCATGCCTTCCAGGATATTGATCGCAGAGGGTCTTTCGGTGAGCTGGCTGGCAGTGATGCTCCCCATCGACAGCGTGAGGTCCTTGCGCGGGGCGCTGCCATAGCCTATGACCACCATGGTATCATAGGCGCCGGGAAGATCGGGGCCCAGTGTGACCTGTACGGAGGCGCCTGTAAAATTCACCTCCCGGAGCCGATAGCCAATACAGCTGATAAGCAGGACCGCCGGCCCTTCTTTCCGTAAGGGCAGACTGAAACGGCCTTCTGCATTCGTAATGGTCCCTGTATGCGATCCCTTCAGGAGTACGCTGGCGCCTGCAACAGGCATTTTCTTTTCGTCCATGACGATGCCTTCCGCCAGGCGTACGACATCCCCTTTATCTACAGCATCCGGCATAAGCAGTACCTTATCATCCAATAGCTGATACCGGATGTGCAGCATCCGAAAATCCACTGACAGCAGCTCCCTCAGCGTCTTGTCATGCACGGCAAGCGAGATGATCCTGTCGGCGCGTATTCCGTCCGGACTGTAATAAAATTCAACACCCGTCTCTTCCCCCAGCCTTCGGATGACCTCGCTGATAGGCTTATCCACGACCACTATGGATACTTTCCTCTCCAGTAGCGTCTGTGCCATGCAACGGGTGGCGGCTGCCAGGAGCAGCAGGCAAAGCAGTAAGTTCCGGGGCATGAAAATCCTCATTACATACCTGGTTAAAGCGATAATTGTTTTTTTTATAACTTTAAACAGTTTTGTTCGAACGTTCCAAGCGACGGACAGGATAAAGCCTGCAAAGGTTTGTGAGCCGGTAATGCCCTACATTATCGGCTTTTTTATTTACAAGCTGCATCTTTCTCGCCCCATAACAGGTGCATGTTATTTCATTATGTCAGGTGCTGGTGATATGAATGGTCATATGGCGTTTTGGTTTTAATGTGTGATAAAGGCCTTTGTGCCCCTGATAACGTAACCATGGTTCACGGAAAGGCAGATCAATTTTAATGCGGTGTAGAACGGTTGATGGCTCAGATCGCCGGTGAACAGGCTTTTTCCTATCTCCTTATTCTCCATGACGATGTCGATGCCATAGGCCTCCTGCAGCAGGGAGAAGACCCGGGTGACAGGGGTAGCTTTAAAGACGAGATCCCTGCCGGCATTGACGATCCGGGGACTGTCGACCAGTGTGGCATGGAGCATATTGCTGTTGCCGCCCGTCGTATAGACCGCCTGCTGATTGGGGGTCAATACAACGCCTGTATTTTCGTGTTCCGGCATATATACTTCCACCTTGCCGGTACGGACCGCGACCTTTAATTCTCCCAATGGCTCGCCCCAGTGGCGCCAATCCATGGAGAAGCTGGTACCCAGCACATGGGTGATCAGTCCCCCGCTACGAGCATAAAATGGCCGTTGCGGGTCGGTAGCTATCGTAAAAAAGGCGCTTCCTTCCAGCTGTACCTCCCGCCGGGAGTCGCTAAAATGTTCAGGGTAGGAGAGTTTTGACCCGGGCTGCAGCTCGATGGTGCTGCCATCCTCCAGGTTGATGGGTAATATTCCGTTGCCATTGTTGGCGGCCACCAGGGAATAACTGCCGCTCCCGGCGCTGTGCATCGTGTGGGTGCGATATAAGAAGGTGACGGAGGCCAGGACGATGAGAGAGGCCGCGGCCGCCACCCAGGGCCAGCGTTTGCGGCGGGGCAGGGGAACTACCGGGACGCCTTCAGAGCCGAGGATGTTGTCGATGATCCGTTGTTGCGTCCCAGAAGACAGGCTATGACCCGCAGGCGGAGGGTTCCTCAGCCGGGCCAGGATCTCATCCCCAAGGATATCCCTGTATGCGCCTGAACGCAGGACATCCAAAAAATCTTCTCTCTCTTCGGGAGTGAGGGTGTCCTCGAGATGGCCTTTTAGCAACCTGATAAAGTATTCCGGGTCTTGCATACCGTATAAAGACAGGTGAAGACGACGGTCGGAGTACAGCGTTGAAAAAAATTATTCGATTGCTGCCCTTGGGAAGATTGAAGAAGTCGTTCGGAAGATGTGGGTCAGGGCCTCCGGTACAGTCTTTATGTTTGTATTGTGATCAGCGGAGATGCGGAAAAAACTTACGCAGCTGGCGAAGGGCGCGGCTCATGTGTGTCTTGACGGTGAGGGCGGAGATGCCCAGCTTTTTGCCTATCTGATCATACGTCAATTGTTCCTCCCTGGCCATATGATAAATTTCCCTTTGCATGGGTGAAAGTGTGAGAAGGGCTTTGTGAAGCAGGGCTTCGTATTCATGGTCCGTTATGCTTAGCACCGTACGATCCTCCGACGGTGGCATGGATCTGCTCAAGGTATGGAGCGCCCGTCTTTCGCCGGCCATTTTTTCAAGAAAGTTGAGTATATAATTCTTGCTCATAACAAACAGCCAGCCTTCAAAATGCTGAACCTGGCGCAGGTCCGTTCTTTTAATCCATACCCTCATGAAAACTTCCTGAACTACTTCCTCTGCCAGCACCTCTGATCTCAAGTAATAAAGAGACACCTGATGGATCCTGTCGACGTATTTGTGAAAGATGACGCGAAATGCCTCTTCATTTCCATCAGCCAGTAAAAGGAGCAGTGTTTCTTCGCTGGCGTTTTCCAGATCGGTCATGGCAATAATCAGATTAGGTCCTTGGACCATAAAAATAGGAATTTATCCCCATAGGGGGGATTGTGTGATAACGTTTAACCTTAAAATTTTAACTGGTATGAAGACGAAAATTACGAGTATTGGAGTGATGACGGTGCTGGCATTGGGATGCCATAAGCCACCTCCCATCGACAACAAGGACCTGCGGGATTTCAAAGTGGTAAATCTGGTGGCAAACAATGAGGAATATCATCCCCGGTATATAGACACCACATTGATCAATGGGTTTGGAATAGCCTGGTCAGAGAGTGCCATCGCCTGGGTCAATTCCGTGGGAGGACACAGGAACGAGGCTTATGACGAGGAAGGGCGCAAGCTGGGGGATCTCAGCATTCCGTCACCGACGGATTCGATCAATGGACTGCCTTGTGGAGTAGTCTTGAATCCCGGACCGGAATTTTTCTTTCCGGGTGGTCCGTCCACGTTGATCTTTTCCGGATTCGATGGGGTGATCTCCGCATGGAATGGAGGCATTACTGCCGGGCGGATCAAGGCCCCAAGGGGTGCGAGCTATACAGGGCTGGCTATCGCCACCGACAACCTGAACCATAATTTTCTCTATGCGGCGAACTTCGGTCAGAAGAAGATCGACGTGTGGGATGAGGACTTTCATAAGGTAGATTATCCTTTTTATGACCCTGACATGCCGGCTGCCTATTCCCCTTATAATATACAGGCTGTGGGGCAATATCTTTTTGTTATTTACGGGCAGCTCGCGACAGCTCATGACCCCAACCCCGGACATGGCGTGGCGGGCCCGGGAAAGGGATTCGTCGATGTGTTCAGCCTGGATGGCCGCCTGGTAAAACGCTTTGCCTCCCGCGGCGCCTTGAATCTTCCCTGGGGTGTGACTGCTGCGCCCGCTTCTTTCCTGGAAGGCAAGGACCTAAGCGGCGGTGAAGGGTTGCATGGAGGCAATGACAGGAGCAATTATGGAGGCGGCAATGGTGGTGATGACCAGGAGTCCCTGATACTGGTAGGGAATTTTGGGGATGGCCGTATCAATGTATTTACGGTTGAGGGAAAGTTCCTTGGTCAGCTACAATCTCATAATCATGTGCTGGAGGTCGAAGGACTTTGGTCATTGTCCTTCCCGCCTGCCGGGGCCCATGTCGATCCCCGCAGGTTATATTTTACGGCAGGCCCTGATAATGAAGCCGATGGAGTCTTCGGGTATCTAAGGAAACAATGAGTAGATATGAAAGTTTTGCGGCGGGCAACCCTAACGGGGGTGCCCGCCGTTTGTTTTTTTTACCCTCTGGTCTCACTCCTGGCCGGACCTGGCATTCCTTTTCGTTAACCTTAAAATTTGCTGTATGAACAACACGCTACAAAAAAATGTTTCCCGTAAGATCAACAAACTTCCTGCTTTCCTGCTTGCAATGGTGGCGCTGGCTGCCGGATGCCGCAAGACACATATCGACCAACAGGACCTGCGGAATTTTGCGCAGGTGAACCTCGTGTCGAATACAACAAAGTACAATCCCGTCCATTGGGACAGTACGTTGAAGAATGCCTGGGGGCTTGCATGGGCTTCCTCGGGTATTCCGTGGGTGAATGCCAACGGGCAAGGCATTAGTGAAGTATATACTTCGGAGGGCGCCCCGATCGCCGCACGGCCAGCGGTTAACATTCCTACTCCAACGGATACCACCGGCGGTCCCGTGACGGGTATCGTTTTTGCGGGCGGCAAAGGTTTCAGGCTTTCCAATGGCGGCACGGCTAATTTTATTTTTGTCGGCGAGGATGGGATACTCTCGGGCTGGAATGGAGCGGCGGGCAATAATGCCATACGGATCAAGGATCTGTCCGGGACCAGCAGCTTCAAGGGTTTGGCCATTGGTTCCTGGGGGACCAATAATTATATCTATGCGGCGGACTTCAAGGCCAACAGGATCGTCGTATGGGATACAGGTTTTGCCAAGGTATCGATGCCCTTCCATGATCCCAACATTCCCGGCGGATTCGCACCCTTCAACATACAGGCAGTAGGCACCTGGCTTTTTGTGACCTATGCCAAGGTAGGACCCGATGGAGATGATGTAAAAGGCGCGGGGAATGGATTCGTGGATGTTTTCGGAATGGATGGCTCTTTCAAGGCCCGCTTTGCTTCCAGGGGATGGCTGAACTCACCGTGGGGGGTAACCGCAGCGGGAAGCACTTTCCTGGATGCCGGCGATATGGGGGATGACAGTGGTGGTCATGGCGGGAACAGCGGAAAGGGCAGCAATCACAATGATGACGATTCGGTGATACTGGTAGGTAATTTTGGCGATGGCAGGATCAATGTATATAGTATGATGGGTGAGTGGCTCGGGCAGCTGCGTTCGCATAATCAAACCATCGTTATCGACGGACTTTGGGCATTGTCATTTGCTCCTACTACTTCCACTGTCGATCAGTCCAGGCTGTATTTCACGGCTGGACCCGACGATGAAGCCAACGGGATATTTGGATATCTGAAGAAACAATAGTCAACATCGGGTTTGGACGGGTGGCGGACAGCTTATCCGCTATCCGGCGCATCACAGGAGATGGTAGGCCCCCGTTAGGGGGCCTTACCATTTTTTCCTTATCTTCGACGGATATGAAAAAAGCCCTAAAGGTCCTGCTAATCATTTTGGGCGTGATCATCATTGGTCTGGCCGGCGTCATCGGCTTTATCAAGGTTGCGCTTCCCAATACGGGCACCCCTCCTGATCTTACAGTACAGATAACACCGGCGAGGGTACAGCGAGGCGAATACCTGGCCAACCATGTGGCCGTCTGTATGGACTGTCACAGCCAGCGCGACTGGTCCATCTATGGAGCTCCCCTGAAAAAAGAGACCTTTGGCGGTGGCGGAGAGAAATTCAGTCATGAAGTGGGATTCCCCGGCACCGTCTATTCCCGCAATATTACCCCCGCGGGTCTGAAAGACTGGACAGATGGGGAGATCTTCCGGGCCATCACCACCGGCGAGGATAAGCATGGCAAGCCGCTCTTCCCCCTGATGCCCTATCCCCATTATGGGCGGACGGACCCCGAGGACATTATGTCTATTATCGCTTATTTACGGACACTGCCTGCCATACAGCATCAAGTGCCTGGCCATGAGCTGGACTTCCCCCTCAATATCCTGGTGAATACCATGCCTTCCAAGGCGGCTATGGAGAAAAAGCCCGACTCCAACAACATCACCGCCTATGGCAAATACCTGGTATTAATGGCCGGCTGCGCCGAATGTCACAGCAAGGTAGAAAAGGGAACAGTCGTCGCCGGGACAGAATTTGGCGGTGGCAGGACCTTCGACTTCCCCAACGGGACGGTCGTCACCGCACCGAATATCACTTTTGACAAAGCTACGGGCATCGGCAACTGGGACAGGAATCTTTTTATCCGGAAATTTTCACAGTATGCAGACAGCGGCTATAAGCCCAGGCAGCTGGCGCCGGCTGACTTCAACACGCCCATGCCGTGGCTGATGTATTCCGGGATGAAGAATAGCGATCTGGCGGCTATTTATGCGTACCTGGCGACGGTGACGCCTATACAAAATAATGAGAAGGTGTTCAGGAGGAAATAGCCTACTGCAGCATCTTCCCCCTCATCTTCTCCAGAAATGCAGGCCGGTATGTCTCGCCCAGCAGGATGCCATCCCGGACATTGCGCAGCATCACCA
>DASZWE010000015.1:0-7219 GCA_035546735.1 Puia sp. | reverse complement strand
ATTAAGAACAGCGGTATATTCTGGGTCAATCCATTTTATAGCCGGAACACGCTCTCATTACGGGCGCGGAATTTCGAGAGCGAGAAGGTGAAGGTGAATGACAAGATGGGGAATCCCATTATGATCAGCGTGATCCTGGTGTGGAGGGTGGAAGATACGTTCAAGGCTTTTTACGAGGTGGATAATTATGAGAAGTTCATCATGACGCAGACGGATTCGGCGGTGCGTAAGCTGGCGGCTACCTATCCCTATGATCATTTCGAAGATGAGAGAGCGACGGTGACGTTGAGTACGGATTTTGATGAAGTGAACAAAAGTCTTGAAAGGGAGATCGCCGAGCGGCTGGTGATAGCGGGGATTGCGGTGGTGGAGGCACGGATCTCGCATATTGCGTATGCGCCGGAGATCGCGCATTCCATGTTGAAGCGGCAGCAGGCTTCGGCGGTGGTGGCCGCCCGGAACAAGATAGTAGAGGGAGCGGTGGGCATGGTAGAGAGTGCGTTGCATTTGTTGTCTGCCAAAAAAATCATCGAGCTGGATGAGGATAAGAAGGCGGCGATGGTGAGCAATTTAATGGTGGTGTTATGTGGTGACCGGGAGAGTCAGCCGGTGGTCAATACGGGGACATTAAATCAGTAAGCATGGGGGAAAAGAAGTCATTTGCATTGCGGATAGATGCGGATACGATGAAGGCCATTGAGAAATGGGCAGCGGATGAATTTCGCAGTGTCAATGGCCAGATAGAATGGATGTTGCATCAATCGTTGAAGCAGGCCAGGCGGCTGAAGGAGAAAAAAGAGAAAGAGAAGGAGGATGAGTAGGAAAAACAAGTACCTTTGCCCTGGTGATGAAATATCCCGTAACGATAGTACTGATCCTGCTGATGGCTGCACAGACCTTCAGCAAGTGGTGTCTGATCCTTGAATACCAGGTCAATAAAGACTATATCGCCAAAAATCTATGTGTCAACCGGGCCAGGCCTTCCTGCTGCTGTCAGGGGAAGTGTTATCTCAATAAAAAGATGGCCGCTGATCAGTCGGATCAACAAGCTCCCGGCAAGGGCGGACAAAGAGATGAGATCACCCTGCAGCTTTTCGAAGAAAAAAACCTACTTCCGCAACCAATCGTTATGGAGGTGAGCATCATACATTCCACACGATATATCGATCCTTCTACACAGGATCATTCTCTCTCGCAATTCGAGCCTCCACAGCAAAGTTAAGATAACGAGACCTCCTTTTCCAACTCAAAAAGCGGACAAATGTCACTCTTTCATTTTTAAAAATGGAAAGCAGTTACAATTGTCTCCAACTTAAATCAACAGACGATGAGAATTTATTACAGAGCAGGCCTGATGGTCTGGCTGCTGCTGTATGCCTGCGCGTGCTTTTCACAGCAGAGAGATAGGGGCATACAGGAAAAAGAGCAGGATACGCTGGCGATGCCGGCCAATATGCTCCAGCAGCTGATCGTATCGGGCAATCGAACCATACAGAAGCGTACGGAAGCCCCCATAGCTATCAGCATCCTCAGCGCACAGACGATCAAAGATACCAAGGCAAATCAGCTGGATCAATTACTCAATAAGGTGACCGGCGTATTTATGGTGGACCTTGGCAATGAGCAGCATGAAATGAGCATTCGTCAACCCATGAGCACACAAAGTCTTTTCCTTTACCTGGAGGATGGTCTGCCCATCCGTACCACGGGTATTTACAACCACAATGCCTTGCTGGAGATAAATATGCCGGCCGTGCGGCAAATAGAGATCATACGGGGACCCGCCTCATCCCTTTATGGGGCCGAGGCTATCGGCGGCGCGGTGAATATGATCACGCAGGCGCCTCCGGCGGGATCCTCCGGCTATGTCAGCGTGCAAGGCAATAACAACGGATATAAAAGAGCTGACGGACAGGTAGGGACCCAACTGGGCAAATGGGGGATCATAGCCAGCGGCTATTATGCCAATCGTACCAATGGACCTATTCAATACAGCGACTTCCACAAGACGGCTTTCACCTTCCGGGCTGATTACAAGGCCAGCGACCGGCTCACCTGGAGCAATAGCCTCACCTATGTAAACTATTACAGTGATATGTACGGCTCGCTGGACAGCGCACATTTTGCACAGAAGAATTACAATACCCCGTACTCCTTTACGTATCGGAAAGTGAATGCCTGGCGGGCCCGAAGCCAGATGGATTACAAATGGAACAGCCAGGGCGAGTCGAAGATCGTGTTGGCGTACAGGAATAACAGCGTCGGACAAAACCCTTCCTATTATATCAAGAACAATGCGGGCAACCCTTTGCTGGCCGACGGGCAGATCAACAACAGCTCTTTTCATTCCTTTCTTATGCTGCTACAGCATCAGCAACGATTTCACTGGCTGGGTAGCAAGCTGATCGCAGGGCTCAGCACAGACATCAGCCCCAGCGGCTATATCGCCCGCTATATCCGTATAGCACGCGACAATAAAGGTAATTATCTGAACTATACGCCGACGGATTCCCTGCTGAGCAATTATGCCACGGGCATCGACAATCTTGCATCCTATGTGAATTATGAGATGACGCCTTTGAAAGGGCTGAGGGTAGTGGCGGCGTTGCGATATGACTATTATCATTATAATTTCCGCAACTACCTTCCTCCTTCGGCGTCAACAGGAGCTCCCGATGCCCGGAATAATTTTTCCCGATGGACGCCAAAGGCGGGACTCACCTACAATTACCGCAATGTGGGCATATATTTCAACTATAGTCAGGGCTATGTGCCGCCGCAGGTGACGGAGCTGTATAATGGGGTAAAAGTGCCTTATCTGCAGCCGCAGACCTTTTACAACTACGAGGCGGGCGGATGGCTTTCCTTACTGGAGAACAAACTGTACGCGGACTGGAGCGTATATCAGCTGGATGGAACGAATCAAATCATCTCGGTGAAACAGCCGGACGGTACCTTTCTCAACCAGAACTCAGGCAAGACCCGTCATAAGGGCGTCGAATATGGTATTACCTACCGCCCTGACGGGGAATGGACGGTGAGGATCAGCGGCAGCAATGCGGACCACGTCTTTGTCGTACAGTATGAGAATGGTAAGGATTACAGCGGCAATCAAATGGCGGCGGCCCCTCATTTTATCGCCAATGCCGAGCTGACCTGGCGGCCTTCGTTCCTGAAAGGATTCCGGCTCTCGGTGGAAGGACAGCATCTGGGACATTACTTCATGGACGATGCCAATACCAGCCGGTATAAAGGCTTCGATATTGTCAATTTCCGTACGGGGTATCGACATGGTGAATGGGAGATATGGATCAATGCCCTGAATGCTTTTAATACCTATTATGCCTCTCTGGCCAGTAAGTCCTCTTATGGATACAGCTATAACTTAGGCGATCCACGTGAAGTGACATTGGGGCTATCCTGGCATTTTGGCAAACAATGATCACTATGAGAAGGAAATTATTTCAGCTGCATCGCCGTCTGTCCATCATCGTCGCCATTCCCATACTTTTGTGGGCGTCCAGCGGCTTTATGCATCCTATCATGACCAATATCCGTCCTGCCATTGCCACGCAGGGGATCATACCTGTGGCCATCGACACCGGACGGATACGCTATCCGCTGGCGCGGGCGCTCCGGGAACATCACATGGATAGTGTGAGTAATTTCAGGTTGATACATATTGATACGAACTGGTTTTACCAGGTGCACCTCCTGCCGGGAGCAGGTGGTCCCAATGGCAGGGCGGCTGTCCCTGTTTATATCAGCTGTACCAACGGGAATATCCTTACAGCCGGGGACTGGCTGTATGCGCAGTATCTGGCGCGGCAATTTTTGGAAGGTCCTTCGGGGCGCAGGCCGGCTGCCGCCGGACCTGCGCCGCCGATGAGCGGGCACATGGTACACGATTGTTGCGGCGCAGCCGCCGAGACTGTGCTGAACCCTGTCAAAGGGGCCAGGGTCGCCAACGTGTCCCTGATAAGTAAATACGACAACGAATACAAATCCATCAACCGCCTGCTGCCTGTGTACCGCGTATCATTTGAAAGAGCCGATGGGATCCGCATCTATGTCGAGACGACACAGGACCGCTTCTCCTTTGCCATGGACAACCGCCGTGCCGTATTCGACGAGATATTCCGGCTCTGTCACACCTGGGGCTGGCTGGATGCCTTGGGTAAAGGGCGGCTGGCCATCGAAGCGCTGATAGCGCTGACAGCTCTTTTTACCGTCATTCTGGGTATCTATATCTTTTTTACTACCAGCGGGGCCGGAGCACACGGCGTCCGACGCCTCCATCGATATACGGCGATTACGGCGTCCCTCTTTACCTTACTATGGACTTTCAGCGGGAGCTATCATGCCTTGTCCAAGTTCAGGGACGACGTAAGGGACCAGTTTGTTATAGACAGCCGTCTGGCGGCAGAGGATACGGAGCTCGATCTTCCGCGATTGCAGGCAACCTGTACGCGACCTGTCTGCAATGTGAGCATGGTAAATATGGATGGAGAGCTCTATTGGCGGGTGTCCATGTTGCCGGAAAAGATTGCGATGCATAAAGACCTGATGAAGGAGCAGCAGGCCGCACTGCCTCCTGTCGGGTATGTCCGGGTTAAAGATCATACAGTGCTGGCGGATGGGGATGCCCGTTATGCGGCCTGGATGGCAAGCCGCTTCAGCGGCTATCCGGAAAATGAGATAAAAAAAGTAGAGCCCATCACCTCCTTTGGGGACGAATATAATTTTACCGACAAGCGGCTGCCTGTCTGGAAGGTGAGTTATGACAGGGATCATCATGTACGTTATTATGTGGAGACGGGTTCGGGAAGACTGGCTTCACGGGTGGATGATCTGGTGGCGGCGGAGGGGTATAGCTTTTCCGTATTCCACAAACATCATTTTATGGATTGGGGCGGCAAGACGGTTCGGGATGCCAGTTCGATGGTATGGGCATTCGCGCAGGTGCTCATGGTAGTGGTGGGTCTGATCTTCTGGCTGAAACGACAAAAATCAAAGTCACTCCGTGCGTAAGCGGGTTTGGCGGACCGGCCTGCTCACTCCGTGCGCAGACTGTCGACCGGATTGGCCTGAGAGGCCCGCCAGGTCTGGGACAGAATGGTGATCAGCCCGATGAACAACAGGAAGAGGAAGCAGGCGATGGCGCTGAGCAGTCCATTTCCCACCCGGTGGACAAAGTTCTGAAGGAAGAAAGCACTCATGGTATAACCAATCGGGACAGCGATGGTGCCGGCGATAAGCAGCAGCTTTATAAACCGTCCGGACAACATCATGACGAGCTGGCGGCTGCTGGCGCCAATGACCTTGCGTATGCCCGTCTCTTTACGGCGTGTCTCCACCGTATAGATCACCAGGCCCAACAGACCGAGGGTGGCGATGCCCAGGGCTATAAAGGCGAGATAGCCTAATAAAGAGATCGTGGCGCGTTGAGAGTTGTTCTGCGCAATGGTCTCATCCAGCCAGTCGATGGTGAAGCCGGTAGTGGGAGCCAGGGCCCGGCCAACATCCGACATACGCTGTGTCATCGTGTGCTTGTTTGTCCCATCGGTGCCGACATAAAGGAATTTACATACTTCGGGCTTATACCGGAATGCCATGGGATCTATCGGCTTGCCGGCATTCTCGTACCTGAAATCGACGACGATACCAATGATATCGAGTGAGACGGAGTCGTTGACCCATAGTTTTTTTCCCAGCGCGTCGTCCGGGCGGCGAAAACCCAGCGCACCGGTGGCGCGGGCATTGAGGATGATCTCCCTTTCACCCAGCGTGTCCTGCCTGGGACCGAAATTCCTTCCTGCCAGCAGGTGTATATCCATGGAAGGGATAAAGGCGTCATCCGTAAAAAAATTGTCGATGGTAACAGGATCTTTTGGACGATGGCCTATCCATGCCTGTGAGCGGATGCCTGAAAAATGAGGAGTGAACCGGACGGACAGGGCCGACACGGTCTTCACGCCACTGACCATGGCAATCCTGGGCGCAGCCAGGCCAGGCTTCACTCCCTCCAGGGGGATGACAGCTACGTTAGCCGGTTTAAAACCGGGATCTTCCGACTGCAAAAAAGCAAACTGTCTGTAAAAGCTGGACAGGAATATAATGGCCACGAGGGAGAGGCTGTACTGAAAGACGATGAGGCTTTTCTGCAGATTGATCTTGCCAAAGATGCGGGCGGTGACCAGGTTTTTCAATACACGCACCGGCCTGAAGGCGGACAGGATCCATGCGGGAGCGACGCCGGCCAGCACACCTGTGAGCAAGGCAAACCCGATGGTATAAAGTACATAAGTCCCGTTGTACTTCCAGGCAGAAGGGATCATTTCGTAACCGTCATTGAAGGGGGCGTATCGGATGATAAAGGCGAGCAGTAGCCAGGCGAAGGCCAGAGCCAGGAAGGCCTGCAGGACAGATTCCACTACGTACTGGAGGAATATCTGATAGCGTCGTGCCCCCACGATCTTTCGCACGCCCACCTCCTTTGCCCGGGTAAGGGCCCGGGCGATGGTGAGATTAGTGTAGTTGAAGCAGGCGGCAATAAGAATGATCAATCCGATGTATACGCCTACCATCAGCTTGCCCCAGTCGGTGCCGCCGCCAATATCATTGTACAGATTATCGTCGGCGGGTCTTATCCTGTTCAGGGGCTGCAACCCAAAAAGTGCCTGGCCATTCTTATTCAGTTTGTTCCAGGGCTGCACGATCGCCTGCAATTGTCCGGACAACCGTTGCCTGCCGGCTCGATTCTTCAACAGGACATAGGTATAGCCCGATTGAAAACTATTCCAATCGGCCGATCGAGCGGGTAACGCTCCTGTCCTTTCCAGCACCGGGACAGTGGATGCCGATGCATACGCGTCAAAGTCGATATGCGACCGCCCGGGCGCGTCTTTTAATACCCCCGTGACGACGAAGAGACCCTGGCCCGGTATATCGATGGACTTTCCCAGGGGCGGCTCATCACCAAAGAAATTCCTGGCAGTAGTGGCGGACAGGACCAGGGAGTTGGGCTGTTGCAGGGCTGTTGACGGATTGCCTTGAGCAAGTGTAAAACCAAAGACCTTGAAAAAAGACGGCTCTGTAAACGCGCCGTTGAGATACAATTCCTTACCCTCCACCGTTCTGGCAGCGCCTTTGCAGGCAGGGTAAAGGTTCACCACTTCCGCAATATTGTCCGTATCGGCCAGCAGCGTATTATACAGCG
>DASZWE010000014.1:0-5065 GCA_035546735.1 Puia sp. | reverse complement strand
AGTAGATTTTCCCGAACCTCTATGCCCCGGGAAAATGATCTTTATATAATCTGCAGATGGTTCAAAACCTGCTTCGCTGCACCCGAGTTCAAAATACAACTTATCCAGGTACGAACGATCCCTTACCTCATCAAGATTGACATATAAATGTTGCTCGTCGAATAGATCAGGTTGAAATTCCGGCGCAATAACGCTTTTCGCTTCCCTGACAGTGCGAACGGGATAGGCATATGGTATTCTTGTAGCCGGCATAACCGCTGATTTTAATTAAATGTACAAAATCTGCTTTGATTAAATTTAGCAACAACTACAAAGACACCCGCCTTCGGATATCCAAATTCCAAAGCCGGGTGCGTCTTACGCCACTCATTGGCGCAGCAGTGTGGGATATACAAAAATACTAAAGTTCGAGTAAAGCTTTCACCGGATCTTTTCCGAACAACAGTTGATCGGGGTTTTCAAGCAGCTCCTTTATTCTCACCAGGAAGCTGACAGATTCCCGGCCGTCGATGATACGGTGATCATAGCTCACCGCCAGGTACATCATGGGACGTACCACGATCTGGCCGTTCACGACCACGGCGCGCTCTTCGATCTTGTGCATCCCCAGGATCGCGGACTGTGGTATATTGATAATGGGCGTCGACATCAGGCTGCCGAATACACCGCCGTTGGTGATGGTAAAAGTGCCTCCCTGCATTTCTTCCATGCTGAGCTTGTTGTCACGCGCCTTGGTGGCCAGCTCCACTACTTTCTTCTCGATGTCCGCCATGCTGAGGCTTTCGGCATTGCGGATCACAGGTACCACGAGACCCTTTGGCGCGCTCACTGCAATAGATATATCGCAATAGTCGTGATAGACCAGCTCCTCACCGTCGATATAGGCATTGACGGCCGGCCATTCCTGGAGCGCATAACAGGTGGCCTTGGTGAAAAAGCTCATAAAGCCCAGGTTGACTCCGTGCTTCTCCTTGAACTTGTCCTTATATTTTGTACGAAGGGCCATGACGGCGCTCATATCCACTTCATTGAAGGTGGTGAGCATGGCCGTTGTATTCTTGGCTTCTACCAGCCGGCGGGAGACGGTCTTGCGGAGATTGCTCATCTTCTCGCGCTTCTCTGTCCGGGTGAAAAGTTCTCTGCCTGGCGTGCGACCGGGATGAGCCAACGCCTCCAGCACATCGTGCTTGAGTATCTTGCCTCCTACACCCGATGGAGTGATGGACCCGGCGTCGATCTTTTTATCGGAGATGATCGCGGCCGCAACAGGCGTCGCTTTGATATCATTGGATATAGCAGTAACGGGCGCCTGTACAGCAGGAACAGCAGCAGCAGCGCCCGCATTGGATGATTGCCCTGTTGTCACAGGCTTCGCGCCCGGATCACCGGCCGGAGCCTTCGCAGCGGCTCCATTCGAAGAAGGTTTAGCCGCGGATTCATCTATCTGCGCCACCACATCTCCGATCTTCAACGTATCACCTTCCTTACCGATGGGCTTGAGAACACCTGCCTGTTCAGCATTGACCTCGAACGTAGCCTTCTCACTCTCCAACTCCGCGATCACCTCATCCCTTTCTACGTAGGCGCCTGCCTGTTTGAGCCATTTTACCAGGGTCACTTCGCTGATAGATTCACCTACTGCCGGAACTTTTATATCGATCATTTAATCCTCCTTCTCCCCGCCGGGGGAGTGTATTGTTTATAAATAAATGTGCGTGAATTGGTCTTTAAATAAAATTAGCCCAATTCCCACAAATCGCTAATGTCTGATGCCTTTGTCGGACCTGCTTCGTCACGGTCCTCCTCGGTAGTAACCTTCGCCAAAGGCTCGGTTATGGACGAGCCCCTTTCAGGGTCTCCTGAATTACCTAATCAAATGCTGAATGCCGTCTCGATGATCTCTGCCTGCTCCTGCGCGTGCACTTTGGAATATCCGGTAGCCGTAGCCGCGCTGGGCTGACGGCTGATAACCCCATAGTTGATGGTCTTCAGGTTCATCTGCAGGAAGCTGGCGGCGCCCATATTCAGCGGCTCTTCCTGTACCCAGAACCAGGTGGCTGCCTGGCTGTATTTTTTATACAGCGCTTCCAGCTGCGTCAGAGGCAGCGGATACAGCTGCTCCAGCCGGACAATGGCCACATCCTTGCGATTCTCCTTTTGCTGCCGTTCAGCCAGGTCGAAATAAACCTTGCCGCTGCAGAAAAGCACCTTCTTCACCTGGTTGGCATTATCTACAAAGGCATCGTCTATCACTTCCTTGAACCCGCCGGAAGTAAATTCCTCCATCTTCGAATACGTACCCGGATGACGGAGATTGGCTTTCGGCGAAAAATTGATCAGCGGCTTGCGGAAAGGCCATGCCAGCTGCCTTCTGAAAGCATGGAAAAGATTGGCGGCCGTCGTGATATTGGTAACCACCATATTCAGCTCGGCGCACATTTGTAGGAATCTTTCCATACGGGCGCTGCTATGCTCCGGACCCTGCCCTTCATATCCATGGGGCAGCAGCAGGGTGATGCCATTCATGCGCTGCCATTTTTGTTCGGCGGCAGAAATAAACTGGTCGATCATGGTCTGAGCTCCGTTGCTGAAGTCCCCGAACTGGGCCTCCCACAATACGAGGGCATTGGGGTTCGCCAGCGCATAACCATATTCAAAACCCAGCACTCCATATTCGCTGAGTAAGGAGTTATAGATGCGGAACTCCCCCTTGGCATCGGACAGTCTGCTCAGACGATTGTAGGACTGGTCTGTGTTCTCATCCCTCAGGACAGCATGACGGTGAGAGAAGGTTCCTCTCTGAACGTCCTGACCGCTCATACGTACATCCTTTCCATCCAGCAGAAGACTGCCATAGGCCAGCAGCTCGCCGGTGGCCCAATCCGCCTTGCCTTCCTCGGTGAAGAGCTTGACTTTATCCTGTAATATTTTTTCCACTTTGCGGAGAGGCTTGAAATCCTCCGGCCACTTCATGATGGCGTCGAATACCTTCCGGAAATCCGCCTCGCTGACAGCGGTAACGGGTGATTGCTCGAAATCTGCAGGCGTCGCCTTGCGCAGGCTGCGCCACCAAACCTCGGGCTGCTGGTAGTGATAGGGAAGAGGATGTTGTTTTACCTCGTCGAGCCTTTCCTGCAGATCGGCCCAGAATTTCTTTTCCATCTCCTTGGCCAGATCCTTGGCATCGGATTCTCCATTTTCGAGGAGGAACTGAGTATATACTTCCCGGGGATTGGGATGCTGATCGATGAGACCATAAAGATGCGGCTGGGTGAATTTCGGATCATCGCCTTCATTGTGTCCGTGACGGCGATAGCACACCATATCGATAAAGATATCCGTGTTGAAATCCTGGCGGTAGCGGGTAGCGATCTCAGCGCATTTTACCACGGCCTCCGCATCGTCCCCATTCACATGGAGTACGGGCGCATGGATGGCCGCTGCCAGGGATGTACAATAGTCGGAGCTTCGGGCGTCGTCGAAGTCGGTGGTAAAGCCGATCTGGTTGTTGATGACGAAGTGTATGGTGCCACCCGTATTATACCCCTTTAGCTCGCTCATCTGCAGGACCTCGTATACAATGCCCTGACCGGCTACGGATGCGTCGCCATGTATGAGGATGGGAAGTATCTTGTCATAATCGCTGGCGTACATAACGTCCGCCTTGGCCCTGGCAAAGCCGACAACGACTGGATCGACGGCCTCCAGGTGAGACGGGTTGGGCATCAGCTTGAGGTGGACGGTCTTGTTAGTATCTGATTGCACCTCACTACCATAGCCCATGTGATATTTTACGTCCCCGCTCCCCATGGTCTGATCCATCTTGGCCGTCCCTTCAAACTCACTGAATATCTGCTCGTATGTCTTGCCCATGATATTGGCCAGGACATTGAGACGCCCGCGATGCGCCATGCCGATGACCACTTCCTGCACGCCATGATCGGCGGCCGTATTGATGATCGTATCCAGCGCGGGAATGGTCGTTTCACCGCCTTCCAGGGAAAACCGCTTTTGCCCGATGTACTTGGTATGAAGGAATTTTTCAAACATCACCCCTTCATTGAGCTTCTCCAGGATACGTTTCTTTTTATCCAGGGGAATGGGGTTCAGGAATTTCTTCTCCATTTCATTGGTGAGCCAGTCGATCTTCTTTTGCTCGCTGATATATTTGAACTCGATGCCTACATGGGAAGCATAACAGCTCTGCAGGTGCTGCAATATCTTCCGGAGGGTGGCAGTGCCCAGCCCGATGAGATTGCCGGCAAAAAAGTTCTTATCCAGATCCTCTTCGGTGAATCCGTAAAAAGCCAGGTCGAGATTGGCGCCACGATCCTTCCGGGGACGAATGGGATTCGTCTTAGCCAGCAGATGCCCCTTATTACGATAGCCCAGGATCAGGCGGTAGGCGCCCAATTCCTTTTTCCAATCCACACCATCCGTGGTCGTATAGGCGCTCTCGACGCCCTTGGCACCGCCCGCAGTGTACGTACCATTGGCCGAACCGTTGACGCCATTGCTGGCTTTTCCCTGGGTTACGGCAAAGTCAAAACCTTCAAAAAATTTCCTGAATTCAGGATCTACTGCATCGGGATTCTTTACATAGTCCTGGTATAACCCCTCGATATAAGAGGGATGAGAATTAGTTATAAACGAAAAGTCCTTCATAGAAGTGCTGGTTAAAGCATTATGTTCGCTAATGTCAGTCCTCAGACGAGCCGCATCCTGCGGCTCCATGGCCGGGATGTCCTTCAGATAACGAACGCTTGGTTCGTTGGTTTTCCCCCCTTCGGATTACTGGAAAATTTATCCTTCAGGGGAAAACATCTAATGTCTGCCCTATCGGACAACGAACCCGTGGTTCGTTTTTGGCCTACAAATATCGTTCAAAATCCGTCATTTCCCTATTCGATCCCCCCCTTTTCTCTTGTTTTTAACCATATGTGCACCGCCCCTCTACAACGGCCGTCCCGGCTCCCAAGTACCCCGAAAAGCCTTTTTCCGAAAAAACCCCTTTTATTTTGGTATTTTCCTTGCCCGAACGTACCTTTGCCGTCCTAAAAATGTC
>DASZWE010000013.1:0-6658 GCA_035546735.1 Puia sp. | reverse complement strand
TCAGTTCCATCGGCCTGAACAATGTTTTTAACCTGGGCAAGGTAAGTCCCAATTTCTATCTGAACATCAGCGCCATGGAAAGTAAGAACAATGTAGAAGTGCATCAAACACCCAAACTGTCCACGCTCAATGGGCATACCGCCAATCTCAGCATCGGGAGTACCCGGTATTATTCTGTATCCACACAGAATGTTATCGGCTCCCTAAACCCCCAGACGGTGGTGACCCAGCAATTTATTCCGGTGGAGGCCAATATGTCGATAGATATCCTGCCAATAGTTTCTGGTGACGACCAGGTGACATTAACCATTACCGTGAATATCACGGACTTCACCTCCAGCTCCACTGCCATCAATACACCCCCGCCCACCTCTACCAGCAAGTTCAAGTCCATCATACGCATTCGTAACGAGGAAATGATCTTGTTGGGGGGCATCGAGCGGACGGAAAAAAACGAGATCGCTTCCGGTGTTCCTTTGCTCTCCAGGATACCCATCCTGAAATGGCTTTTCAGCAGCAGGACAAAATCCAACAGCAAAGTGGTTTCTGTCGTATTTATCAGACCTAAAATCATTTATTATTAAGATGATCAGTAAAATCCGGGATAAGATCCTGCGCACAGACAGGTGCATCGGAGTGAGCATCACGCTTCTGCCGGAAGATAAATGCCAGGTGACCGCAGTCGTTTTGAAGCTGCATAAAAACAGGATCCTTAAAGAGAAGGAATTCCAGCTCCTCGCTTCGCTGGAAAACCTGTATAAGAAGACAGGCGGGAAATGGCCTGTTGCAGCAGTAGTCAACGGCAAAGGGGTCCTGCAAAAGAAATTTCCATTGGAAAGTCTTCCCAGCCATCCCCTGGAAGCCGTTCTACCCAATGCAAACCCGCATGATTTCTATTTTAGCGTTTTAAGGTCCCGCAATACAGCTTCCATATCCATTGTTCGGAAAGAGGTCCTGGATAGGATCGCAGGGACCTTGGAGCAGCTGGGGTTCAAGCTCCTGGATATTTCGACGGGCATTACCGTCATTCCTGGACTGCTGCCTTTCCTAAACCTTGAAAAAGAGCAGCCACTGTTTGCCCCGCCCTTCCTGCTGCGGTTGGGTCATGACAAGGAGTTGCTCGATGTGGAAAATGCCGTTCCCGGAGACATCGATATCGGAAGGATGGAATATAATCTGGGAGATCAATATGTGAATGCCGGAGCCTTGCTGGCCTTTGGCGCGGGGATGGCGCTTATGGCTTCGGACCTTCGGCAGTCTCCCCCTCTGGCCTCACCTGGCATACTAAGGCAACGGCAGGATTATATCTACTACAGGTACTACCGTTCAGCTCTTATGGCGTTGCTTACAGGTTTATTTTGCATGCTGCTGGTCAATTTCCTGGTCTATAGCCACTATTTCTCAAAGAACCAGGAATGGCAGAATTCAGATCTGATGAGCCGGCAGCAGCAGGAGCGGGTCCAGCGATCAGGGAGAACGTTACACGCCAGGGAACAGTTTCTGATCAATGCCGGGTGGATGCCCCCTTCCAGGATCAGTTTCTGCGCAGACAGAATTGCCGGGCTTGTTCCTTCAGGAACACTGTTGACAAGCATGAAGATAAATCCTTCCGGCGCACGGCAGGCCGGCGAGGAGACCATCCACTTCAGACAGGATACTATCCAGGTCATGGGATTGTGTGAAGATCCCACCGAGCTGAACCAGTTCTCCAATAATCTGAAGAATGTCCAGGATTTCAAGGAGGTCAGCATCCGTAACTATTTATATAAAAAAGAGTCTGGAACAGGCGTCTTTTTTATGGAGATCATTCTTAAATAAATGTTCAAAAAACTAAGCCACCGGCAAAAACTTAAGCTGACAGGCGCTGTTGCCCTGCTGGCGATGCTGCTTTGCTACCGGCTGTCCATCAGCAGAACGGTAGAGGAATACCGGAAGTTCGCCGCGCATAAAAATGAGAAGCAATATGTTATGGACGCTCCCTCCGTGGAAAACATCCTGGCCAATGAAGAAAGGATCGACGCCTATTTCCGGAAATATGCCCTGGATACACTCTTACCTGAAAAGAACCTGCTCGCGGTCGCCAGCAACTATTGCAAAAACAATGGCCTCTCCTTAAAGGAGTATAAGCCGTACGACCTGCCTTCACATGACAGCATCCCTGTCCTGACGAGAATAATTACGGTGGAGGGAGGCTTCATTCCCTGCCTGAAGCTGGTGAATGTCCTGGAAACCGGTGGGAAGGTCGGGAGAGTAAGCTCCGTGGATTTTGCCAGCTACACGGACCCGAAGGACAAGACGGTCAGGCTGACCTGTACGCTCTATATTCAAAATCTTATTGCATCAAACCATGAAGATACACAGAAATAAAACCCTTGCGGGTCTGGGACTGATCCTGCTTCTGTCCGCCGGCTGTGCAGAGGCGATTGAAAAAGACCTCACCGATAAAAGGGCTACGCTCCTGCTGCCTTCGAATAATGCCGTTTTGGATACGACCACGCTTACATTTGCCTGGCAGCCCCAGGACGATGCATTGAAATACGAGCTGCAGGTGGTCTCGCCTTCCTTCGATTCGGCGTTGGTGGTCTGGGCGGATACGAATGTAATAAACACCAGCTTCCAGCTTACCCTTACCGGTGGAAGATATCAATGGCGGGTAAGGGCGTTCAACAATACCTCTTCTACCCCATTCAGCGATCCCTGGGGGTTGGTCATTCACTAACTGTCGCAGAACATGGAAAATAAAAACATGAAGTACGGTCTCATCGGCGGAACTGTCATTGTATGGGGCCTGATCGTATACCGGGTGTCTGCGGGCCTCTCGGGACCGGATGTGTCGCCGGCGCCTGCACCCAAACCCCATGTGACAGCTCCTGTCCCGCGCAATGACAGCTTTGTGCTGTATGCGGATTATCCCGACCCTTTCATTCCGGAGAAGGACAGTCTGGATGAAATAGACCTGAAGAAGAATGTCACGGCTGCGCCAGGCTCGCCAGGGGGCATCTCCGGGGCAGTGCCATCTAATGGAGGGCAGCCGGGAGCTATGACGGGCGGTCCAAAGCCGCCCACTGCACTGGAGACGCTTAAAAGTATCCTTCAGTATGAGGGTATGGTCGGCAATGCCTCGAAAAAGCTAAAAATCGCCATCGTCACGCTTCACGGCCAGGAGCAGCTGGTGCGTGAAAAGGAAAAGGTCGATGAGATCATAATCAAAAAGATCGAAAGGGACAGGATCGGGGTGGTTTACAAGGGTAGGTATTTTGAGGTGTTACGTCAGGAGAAGTAACCTGACTTTCTGGTGTAGTTTCATTTATTATAGTACTTTTCACGCTCTTTACAATAATTTTTAAGCTCTTCCACCGACATCCTCAATAGTATAGCGCATTTCTCTTCCCAACTGTCCGGATAACTGGCCCGGAAATATCGGATTATGATATCATAGGTCGGAGGGAGTGAAAAATCTCCCTCCAGGAAGTGCAGGTCCGTGTCCCTATTAAACTTCCTACGACCAATCCGCGACTTATTGGACATCGAAAGGTAGTACAGGAGAATGGAGACGCTGACACGGCTGATGTCCTCCTGGTCGATGGAACTATTTAAATCATCGACGAGCTTAGAGCGGTAATATGAAACGATTTGTGCATAATTGTGCTCAATGATCGGAGTAATCTCTTTTATACTTTGTTCTCTCAGCAGAACAGAACGCGTCGGCAATATGATCGTGACATCGCCCCTCTCCTCCAACAAGTCAAGTGTGATATCGTCTAATTTTAATTTTTTCATACATTATTCATGGCATAATGATCTTTACCCCTCTCTCTGCTAATATACGGCTTTCTTCCTCTGCCCAGATACTGAAAGGACTAAATCCTTCATCCCCGGTGAAAAAGTAGATATACTCTTCCGCCCCCTTTGCATATACTATCGATAACCTTTTCCATAATTCTCGCTGTCCGCCGGCGCCCTCCCAGGGAATGCCTCTTTCTGCAATCATTTTTATAAGATTTTTTCCGGCATCCGTCTCTCCTAGGATAGGCAGGCCATATTTTTCAGCAAACGCGGCTGCCCTTTCATACCCTCCTGGTCCGGCCCAGAATATCCGGCCGACTTTGGCAACTTTGAGGGCCTGTGCTTCAGCTGGACCCGGAATAAAGAAGGAGGCCGAACCCGAAAAAGCTTCTACATTTTCTTTGGGAGTGGTCACGGCCCCATTCAAATTAAAGGCGTATGTTCTTCCCTTTAACTGCTTATACCCAAGATTTTGTCCGGTGACATAGAACATATTCACAGTAGTATAGAAAAAGCTTTGGAATACGTTCCCATTTTCCATTCTTTGCCAAAAGCCAGGCTTATAGTTGCTGATCGTCTGAGGAGGATGAAGACGATTCACATAATCACTTACCGTTTCGGTCAAAAGGCGATCATCCTTCCATTCATAATGATACCCATCACCTTCACCAAAATAGCTTCGCCCCATGTTCTCATATCTAGTCGCATCGGTATACAATTCAGGATTATCAGTCCAGAAAATTGAATTTTCTTTATTATCCTTAATAAAATCATTTGTAGTACCCCCATCCGGATCGACTGCACTGACAGGATTATTACCCATTCCCATGTAGGGGCTGAAGAACTGCCCTTTGGGATCGTATTGGAACCACCTGCCAATCCGGCTATTGTACGATCGAAGCTCGAAATTATTCCATCCCGTCTCTCCGTCCAGTTCGGAATACTGTCCCTGATACCCATACCGGTAATCATTTGTCCCTCCGCCGCCAGGTATTACCATCCCATAGGGATAATAATCATTGTACATCCGCACCTGGTAGGTCGTCCCGCTCTGGGCGATGACGGCCCGCACATTCCCCAGATGGTCTGCCAATTGATAGGCATATATCTGAGAGGACGGATTGTATATTCCCAATCTCCCGGCACCCACGATCTGGTACTCTTGCACTGTTATCGCACCATATGTGGGACCTGCCGTGACTGGCTGGGTATATATTACGTCGTCCGCATAGAAAGTAACCAGTGACGGTTGGTAGGAACTATTGAAGTCTATCTTTCTGACCCTTTGGCCCATTTCATCGTACATAAACGTTACCACCGGCTGGGTGTGAGCCGCGTCCTTATCCACCTCTACTACCCTGCCTGCCGCATCATAGACAAGGTATTTGGAAGGAGCGCTCCCATCCCCTATGACTTCCGATGCCATCTGACCATTCGGATCGTAGCTGTAGGTGGCGTAGGTCTGTCCTCCAGCTTTCCCTATGGTGAACAGCTGGTTTTTATTCAGATTATAATTATAGGTAAACTGATCTGTCGGATTCCCGGATCCATCTGTCCGGTACATGTATTGGATATTTCCATTCCCGTCATAGGCAGGAATGCCGGAGGAGGAATTCCCGACCCTCTCCTTATTGTTGTTGGTGGGCGTGAAAGTGGCAGCCCCTCCTCCGAAGTTTAGGTTATTTCCCCAGAAACTCTCCGTGAACTGATACTTCGGATCATACTGATATATATAGACATTCGGCGCATCCGTGGCACCCGGTATCGATGGGGGCTTTTCGCTGTACCAGCTCATTGCCTTGATATTGCCAGTATAGCTCTCGGGGATCGTGGTGCCGGTGAGAGACGCTGTATTTACTCCATTGATAGGCGCAATCCCCGTCCGGCCATTGATGTAATCCCCTGTAAAATAATCCAGGACTTCGCCAAACGCATCTGCCGCAAAACCGTTCGTTCCATCTCCACCGGGGTCCTGCGATTTATTGCTATTATTGATGGCCTTCAACGCTCCTTGTAAGGTATAGGTATAGTCTGTTCCCTGTAAGCCATTGCCCAGTTCCACCCTTTTTATTCCACCCTGCAAATAATACTTGTACGTTGCCTGGAGCTTCCTGGTATTTAGCCCCAGGGGATCGGATGCATTCCACACAGTCCCCGTGTACACATGGAATAACTGTCCGTTGGCGGCATCATAATCAAAATAATGCACGAATGTCTCTGCCGGTGTTCCAGCCTGAAAAACCTTTCGCACGAGTCTTCCTGTCTGGTCCAGGCCATAATCCCAGGTTTTATATCCCAAACCGTTGATGTACTTGATGGTCCAAAGTAATCTTCCCTCTATATCATAGTTATACCAGGTGGCTGCCTGCAGATTGCCCGTAACAGGGCTGTTGTTTACAATGGCGCTGTATTTCTGTGTCCAGCTCACCAATCCTGCCAGCGTAAAGGCATCCTGGGTATAAGCCAATCCATGGCTATTATCAGACAGATCATAGTGGGTAATGGTTACATCTGTCTTTGTTCCTGTTGTCAGCCCTCCAGTCGGCGACATATTGTCTAATGCTGCTGTCATAGCCGGGCCACCGAAAGTGACACCGTTGGCATCTGGCTGATATTGCCCGCTCTCGACCACGCGACCCATCTGATCGTAATTTATATAGCCAAAGCTACCAGAAGCGGCCTGCGCGGCATTCTGCGAAAATCTCAACTTCCCATCGCTCCTGTACACCAGCTGGCTGGCTCCTCTGTCCGGATCCTGACCGCCCACCATGCGCCCGCGTACATCGTAGCTGAATAGACTGATATAGGGTACGGCTGTCTTGGTCGCATACCCGGCCAATCCATTTCCATTCACCCCATAAAGCTTCTTGAC
>DASZWE010000012.1:0-8011 GCA_035546735.1 Puia sp. | reverse complement strand
TCCTTTGGAAAGGATATAGTCATGCAGGCCGCGGGTCTTGCTCGAGAAGGAGCAGAGCGACTTGAACCGATTGCCGCGATTGATGTCTATCATCATGGCCACGGGGCCGATGCCATGGGTGGGGTAGAGGTCGCCGTTGCGGTGCACGGAGTGTTCCGTACGCCAGCGGGCTTCAGAGAATGCTTTTGGTCCGAACTCTACGCCGACGCCGGGAGGGTTATTGCCATCGTTGAATTTGATCCCGCGGAGATCATGCTGGTAGCCGCCCTGCAGGTGCACGATCTCACCGAAGACATTCTGACGCACCATGTTCAGGACTGCCATCACGTCCCGGCGATAGCAGACATTCTCCAGCATCATGACATGGGCCTTGTGCTGTTCGGCCGCCTTGACTACGTCCCAGTGATCCTGGAGGGTGATGCCGAGGATAACTTCCGTGCCTACATATTTGATGCCGGCGGCCAGGGCGTCCAGTATCATAGGGGTGTGCCATTCCCAGGGGGTGGCGATGATGATCCCATCGAGGTCCTTTATTTCCAGGAGCTGACGGTATGCATAGTTGTCACCTGTAATGATCTTTGGCATGGGTTTGCCGGACTTTTTCAGGAGGTTGGTAGCCATCTGCAGCATCCGGTCGTCCACATCGCAGACGGCTACTATTTCGACGTCGGGGCGTCTCAGGGCCAGCGCTACATGACCCTGACCCCGGAAGCCTGTGCCAATGAATCCCAGGCGTACCTTACGGTCGGCGGGGGCGGCAGCAAACAACTGGTCGGGTCGAAACATAGCCAGTCCTGCTGCGGCAAGGCCTATGTCCTTTACAAATTGTCTTCGTGAGTTGGTCATATATATGCGGGTTTAAAATGAATTTTAAAATGAATAAGTTGATTCCTGCACCATTTTATCGAGGATAGGCTCTTTTTCTGCCAGGCGTTGCAGCAGGGTGAGCTGGTTGATCGCCCTAAAGAGGTTATGGCCTTCATATTTTGCACCGTAATACCTGTCGTCGTTGAGATGATCTGTCAGGAAGCGAAGGGCCTGCATATAGATCATGAACTTGCCGGCGTATACGATATGGTCCATCTCCACGGAGCTGAGCTCGTCTTTCATTTCCGAAAGGTAGCCGTGGACGATGGCGCGGAAATATTCGTCGCGGATGGCGATGCGGTCCATATCTTTTTCTTCTTCGCTGACGGGAGAGAGGTAGGTGCGCATCATATCGCCCAGGTCGCTGATGAAATAGCCGGGCATGACTGTGTCGAGGTCTATGACGCAAAGACCATGTCCCGCGTCGTTGAACAGTACGTTGCTGATCTTGGTATCGTGGTGTGTGACGCGCAGCCGGAACCCCGAATGACGGCGGATGTCCTCGAACGTATGAACGATGTCCCGGAAGGACCGGAGGATGTCGATGTAATGGCTGGTGGCTGTGATGCGGTCCGGATTGCCATGTTGGAGGGCGTCCTCGAACTGTCTGTACCGCAGGGAAAGGTTGTGAAAGTCGGGTAGCGTCAGATGGAGGTGTCCGATGGGGAAGCCTGCCAGGAGGCGGGTGAATTTTCCGAATTGCCGGGCGGCCTGATAGGCCTGGTCGGCGGCTGACACCACATCGATGGTATGAGAGCCCTTGATAAAGGGTACCAGGCGGAAATAGCCTTCCCGGGACTGGACGAGGTTCCTGCCGTCGAGGGTATTCAGGGGCTTGACAAAAAGATATTCAGGATGATGGGTCTGCAGGTAAAGGGCCAGGGATTCCATGTTTTCTGCAATAAGGGAAGGCTGATGGAATACCGCGTCGTTGATACGTTGAAGGATATACGATGTGGATCCATAGCTAACTTTCCAGGTATGGTTGATAAGGCCCGTGCCGAATGGCCGGATGGAACATTGATCTTCGGGTAGGCCATAGGCCTCCAGGATGCGCGGGAACATGGATCAAACATAACCAGATAATTTTGTATTCGGACAGACAAACGATTGCGCTTTTTGCGAGGTGCAGACTGGCTTGGAGGAGTGGGCCGGCAAAGGGGGGCGGCTAGTCTTCGTTGTGGATCACCAGGTGGGATTCGAGGATGACCTTTTTCCAGTGATCGGGAGATACGGGGGCGTCCTCCGGTGTATTGGACGTGAGGATTTCCAGGAGTGTCTCCGTAGCGCGCTGGCCTTGTATATAGGGGAACTGTTCGACGGAGGCCACGGGCGGGAAAGCCGTATAGTGACTGATGGGGAGGTTGGCGTAGCTGACGAAGGTGAGGTCTTCGTTGACCTTGTATTTCTTTTTTACGGCGAACTGGACGGCATCCAGCGCGACATAATCATTAAAAGCCACGATAGCGCTGGGTTTCCTTTTCAGGGACAGGAGCTTGTTCATGGCCTTGTCGGTGCCTTCTTTGGTGAGGTCGGAGGATACGACGAGGGTGGGGTCGTATTTGAGCCGGTGTTTCTGCATGGCCTTGATATAGCCTTCTTCCCGCTGGCGGCTGGCCAGGAGCTTGTCGGGTCCATTGATCATGCCAATGACCCGGTGGCCTTTGCCCAGCAAATATTTTACTGCCTGGACGGTACCTGATACCATGTCGCAGGCGACATAATGGATATCTGACAAATTAGGTATTCTGTCGAAAAAGACGGTGGGAATGCCTGCCTGGCGCAGCATATTGAAGTGGCTATAGTCCTTTGTATTCTTGGCGATGGAGATGATCAGGCCGTCCACCCGGTGTTTTTTCATCGTGCTGACGATCTGTTTTTCCCTTTCCTCTTCATCATGGGATTGTCCCATCAGTACAGAATATTGGTGACGGCCGGCCATGTCCTCGATACCGCTGATGGCCGCGGAGAAGAATGCTTCGGACAGCTCGGGCAGGATAACGCCAATAGTAAAGGTCTTGCGCTGCTGGAAGAAGATGGCCGTCTGGTTGGGTTCGTAATTAAGCTCGGCAGCCAGCTGCTGGACCCGTGTTTTGGTCCGGAGACCGATGCTGGGATGATCGTGAAGGGCCCTCGATACAGTAGAAGCGGAGATATTAAGCCGCCTGGCAATCTCTTTTATAGTAGGAGGGGAGGGCATGGAGCTTTTGTACAAATCTAGCGAAAATGAAATTAAAGTAAACTATTATGATTGCGGTCTTTTTAGGCCACAAAAATTTTGAAAAAATCTTTCACCTTACGGGTTCTTTAGAAAAATTCGTAATGATTACTCCAAGTGATAAAAAAGCGTTAAAGAAATTCGGCGAAAATTTGCGAAAACTCCGAAATCAGAAAGACTTCAGTCTCCGCGAAATGTCGTATGCTTGCAGTATAGATAACAGTAAGATCGCAAAGATCGAGAAGGGGCAGATCAATATAACGTTGACCACCCTTTTACAATTAGCCGTAGCCCTGGAAGTACATCCTTCGTCCTTGCTTGACTATCCACTCGAATGATTTACCGGGAATCGCTCCCTCCTGACGGGGTGGGGCAATAAAAGACTATTTTTATGGATCAGAAGGACGAAGTATTAAAAAAATTCGGCAGGTATCTTACTGCCCTGAGAGAAGAAAGGAAGCTGACCGTCCAGGAATTAGCTTCGGCTGCGGGATTGACATCGCAGCAATTGCGCCGTATCGAGGCGGGAGAGGTAGATATCCTCTTCACTACCGTTGTAATGCTATCGCGAGGACTGGATATTACTCCGGGGGAGCTGTTACAATCACTTGATCCGGACTAGTAGTTTTCCTATTGGAATAGCAGGGCGTAGCGTGTATCTTGGGATAAGCGGGGGGAGGAATATCCACCCCGGCTGTTCCTGTGAAAAACCAAACCTTATGGCTATATTAGTAGGACTCTTTTTTTCTGCCATTTCTATTTTCGGCCTTGTCAAGTGCAGGTCGAAGCAGGCGCTCCAAAAAATCGTATTACTGGCTTTCTCTATTTTTCTGATCCTGACCCAGCTGTTATTTATGAACAGTGTGGTAGAGATCCCCGGCCAGGAGTTCATTTTTATCTCGGGCATCCTCAGCGGCATTATTTTAATCCTGTCATTTCAAAGGAATGAGCACGCATAGGCGTATATTGCCGGCATGAAAAGAATTGCTTGTGTTGGGTGGCTCTTCTTTATAGCCGCCGTTGGGTACGGCCAACAACAACGTTCCACAGGAGCGACCGGAAGGAGCTCGATATATCATGACGGATGGATCGACTTCAATAAGAATGGTGTCAAGGATATATTTGAGGATCCCACTCAGCCGGTGGAGTTCCGGATTGCGGACTTGCTGTCCCAAATGACATTAGAAGAAAAAACCTGTCAGACGGCCACCTTGTACGGATATGGCAGGGTGTTGAAAGATTCGTTACCTACACCCGAATGGAAGAACGAGATCTGGAAGGACGGCATCGCCAATATCGATGAGGAGCTGAACAGCCTGGCGTACAACTCCAAGGCGGCCACGTCGCTGTCCTATCCATTCAGCCGGCATGCGGAGGCCATCAATACCGTACAACGCTGGTTTGTAGAACAGACGCGGCTGGGCATCCCTGTAGACTTCACCAACGAAGGCATCCATGGCCTCAATCATGACCGGGCTACTTCATTGCCAGCCCCAATCGGCATTGGCAGCACCTGGGATAAGGCATTGGTAAACCAGGCGGGACATATCGTCGGAAGGGAGGCAAAGGCCCTGGGATATACGAATGTCTATGCACCCATACTGGACCTGGCCCGTGATCCGCGCTGGGGCCGCACGGTGGAGACCTATGGAGAATCCCCCTTTCTCGTAGCCGAGCTGGGCAAGCAGATGACGCTGGGTATCCAGCATGAGGGGGTAGCTTCCACTCTGAAACATTTTGCCGTCTACAGTATGCCGAAGGGAGGTCGTGACGGTGAGGCGCGTACGGATCCCCATGTGGCGCCGCGGGAGCTGTATCAAATGTATCTCTATGCCTTTCGCAGGGTGATACAGGAGGCGCATGCCATGGGTGTAATGAGCAGCTACAATGACTGGGATGGAATGCCCATCACCGGCAGCTATTATTTTTTAACGGAGCTGCTGCGGCAGAAATTCGGATTTGACGGATATGTCGTATCCGACAGCGAGGCGGTGGAATATCTTTTTTCCAAACATCATGTAGCGGAAACATATAAAGAGGCGGTACGGCAGGTGATAGAGGCCGGATTGAACGTGCGTACCAATTTCACCCAGCCCCGTATTTTTATCGAGCCGCTTCGCGAGCTGGTGAAGGAAGGGCGTGTCAGCATGAAGACGCTGGACCAGCGGGTGGCGGATGTGCTGCGGGTCAAATTCCGTCTGGGGCTGTTCGATCAGCCGTATGTAAAGGATCCCAAAAAATCAGACGCTTTGATGAACGGTAACCACGAATTTATGCTGCAGATGGCGCGTGAGTCCCTGGTGCTGTTGAAGAACGACAGCAACCTGCTGCCGCTGGATAAGGGCAAGGTCCATCGCATATTGGTGACGGGGCCCCTGGCAGCGGAGACCTCTTATGCCATCAGCCGGTATGGTCCATCGCATCTTTCGCCCATCTCTGTGGTGGAAGGGTTGCGTTCCTACCTGGGAGGGAAGGTGGCGCTGGATTATGTCAAGGGATGTAATATCGTAGACAGCACCTGGCCGGAGAGCGAGATCATCCATACCCCACTTACGGCTGCAGAGAACGCTGGTATTCAGGCTGCCGTTGACAAGGCGGCCGGCGCGGACGTGATTATCGCGGTATTGGGTGAGGATGAAAAAAGAGTGGGGGAAGGTCTGTCCCGTACCAGTCTTGACCTTCCCGGCCGGCAGGAGCAGCTGCTGGAGGCATTGAAGGCCACGGGCAAGCCCGTGGTGGTGGTGCTTATTAACGGTCAGCCGCTAACGGTCAACTGGGCCAACAGATATATTCCCGCCATACTGGAAGCGTGGTTCCCCAACACCTATGGAGGGCAGGCCATTGCAGAGACGCTCTTCGGAGATTATAATCCCGGTGGCAAGCTATCCATCACTTTCCCCAAGACGACGGGGCAGATAGAGCTGAACTTTCCCTACAAGCCCGGCTCGCAGCCTATGGAAGGTAAGAATGGAGTAGGGCATACCAGTGTCTTTGGACCTCTCTATCCTTTTGGCTATGGGCTTAGCTATACTACTTTTTCCTACAGCAATCTGGTGGTTACGCCGGAGCAGCAGCATCAACAGGGGGATATCGAAGTGTCGGTGGATGTGACGAATACGGGCACCCGAAAAGGAGATGAGGTTGTGCAGCTGTATCTGAAGGATGTGGTCAGCAGCGTGACGACCTATGAGTCGGTGTTGCGTGGGTTTGAACGGGTGACGTTGCAGCCGGGTGAGAAGAAGACCGTGCATTTTAGGTTGCATCCTGATGATATGGCGCTGCTGGACAAGAATATGAACTGGACCGTGGAGCCGGGGAAGTTCCAGGTGTGGGTGGGTAGTAGTTCGGCCGATATAAAATTGAAACAGGAATTTACGATACTGCCTTAGCGGATCAGGACCTGACCGCTGCCGGGGATAAGACGTCCTTCTGCGCTGGTGAGCTGCAGCCAATACAGACCCGGGATCGCGGGAGGTGTAATAGCGGCCTGTCCTGCGTGGACCTGGATGGAGATTGTCCTGCCAATCCCGGAGGTATTATAAAAGGACAGCGAGTAGCTGCCATCGTGGGGCGCTTGCACTGTCAGGAGCTGTCCCTGATGCGGCATGGTAGGGAAGACCCGCCAGCTGGTGATAGGCGGCGGATCGTTGGGCTGGGGGGTGGGTTTGGCAGGCGGCAGTGACAGTACTACATAAGACCCCGTCTGGAATACGGTGTTGACGGCTACCAGGTCCAGTCCTCCGCTGGATTCAGTAGTAGTGGTTGGATAGACCGAGGTATTATTGAGATCGAGCAATTGAGCGCTGGTAGGAGAAGCAGTGCCATCGGGGCCCAGCAGCGCGTATCCATAAAGCGTCTGTCCGGAGGTGATCCCCAGGTCGGCAAAGGAATAAAATACTCCCCCTAATTCCTGGTTGATATTGGAAGAGGCCCGCAGATACGGGTCGCCGGCGTCCTTTCGCATGACATAGCAGGCTATTTGCTTGTTGCCATTGGCTGTAGTGGGATGTCCCCAATTGCCATTGTTGGATCCATTGCCACCTGTGCAGGTCTTCACCGACCCGAAGCCATTGGGATCGCCCCGGGCATCGAGGCTGGTGATGGCTACGATACGGAACGGATCATGTGCGTTGTTGCCGCCCCGGTCGAAGATGGCGAAACCCGCCCTGGTTGGCGAGGCGGTGTTGAGACCTGTGGGAAAGATCACGTCCACCCGCTCGATGTTGTTGTTATTCCCATCGCCATTGCCGGCATTGGTAAATATGTTGTCTGTACCCTGGTTGAGCATGCCTGCCGCCAGGAGGTTTTCCATTGTATCGATATAAGGCGGTTTGAAATTCAAGGTAGACGATGAGGGACAGGCGTTGGCTGTAGAGGAAGTGGTCTCCATGTATACGATATTGCGTGCCCCCGTCACCTGGGCGTTGTTGACCCTGCGCAGCCGGACGGTGGAGGAAGCTGCCGGCGCTACCAGGAAGGTGCTGCCATTGGCGTTAAAGCTGTTGAGCTTGTATTGATTGGAGGCGCCATTGCTGAAGGTATACGTAAAGGAGGTGTTGGTGCAGCTGCCGAAAGCATTTGAGCCTGTTGCGGGCCGGGCGTTATAGGAATTGATGGAGCTCGCGGTGCTTTGGTAGCCGGCGGAGAAAGCGGTGATGGGGGATTGGGCTTTGATCGGCCCGGCATATAAGTATAGGAAGAGCACCAGTATGGTGTGTAGACGAGATTTCATCGGTATTGGATTCTCCGGGCAAAGTATGGCGGAGCCGGAGCTCCGCCAAAACCTGTTTGCGGATCTAAATAAATGCGAAATCCGGGAATAGGGGTTTTACTTAATTTTTAGAGAAATTGCGGAGAGGAGGACCCCGACGCGCGAGGTGCGGATAATTTTCGTGGATTTCCGGTCAATAATCAGGTAGGGCAGGA
>DASZWE010000011.1:0-3087 GCA_035546735.1 Puia sp. | reverse complement strand
TAATAATTTACGTTATATAAAGTGGCTAATTCTATGAGCTCTTTTAGATTCGCCGTATGCGTCTTTTCGAATATCCGGTTCTTAACCGTCGAGACGGTGTTCATTCTTACATTCAGGGTTTCCGCGATATCTTTTGTACCCAGCCCTTTTAATACATAGTGCAGGATCTCCAGCTCGCGGGGGGCCAGGGCTGAAAAAGGATTGTTGGGGTATCGCTGGGCAGCATGCTCGCGGATGGGCTGCTCGTTCTGGAGAAAGCGCTGCAGGAGACGTATGGTTTCCTCTTCCGGGGTTGTTTTGGGGAGGTAATGGTCGATGCCATATTGCTTGAGGGCCTTTCCATAAACTTCTGCCGGCTGCATGGAAAATACCATCACCCGCAACTCCGGGTATATTTTGCGAATATTCGGCAGTATCTCCAATGTGCTGCCATCCGACAAAATAATATCCAGTATCAGATGGCTGTATCTTCTCCTGGTCAATTCCTTCATCAGCTCATTACAGCTCACTACCTCGCTGACGTCCGTGAACCCAAAATGCAATTGCAGGAGTAGTTTTAAACCCTTACGGATCATACTATGGTCATCTGCCAATAATATCTGTGGTTGCATAATAAGTGTTTCCCCGTACAGAAGGAAGCCATGCTAAATTCAGTAATAAAAAAGAACAACTTGTAGAATTAATTCTACTTTTTATTACCTTAAAGCTATTAATATTTGCCTATCCATATCAGCGATCACTTCTGATCAAGTGTCTTAAGCCAACAACCTGTGTCCTTCAATATTCAGTGCTTTCCCGAGACCATGACGCACAAGGATACCCATAATTTTTAGACCAATATCGTAATCATTTAAATTTTTACTATGTCTGGTTTTAGATTAAGACTCAACAGGTTAAGGAATATTCCGTATGCATCTTCCATTCAGGGGTCCCTGCCTTTCGAAAGTAGCTTTGAAGTGGAGTACCGGTTCTACGGTCGGTGGAACTGGGTGGTCGTCCAGCCGATAGTCATCAATTCCATCGTGATATTCCTTGTAAATTTCCCTGACGGAGATGAAGAGCCGATGGCGCTCGTATATAATAAAAAAGATATCTGGTCGGACATTGAAAAAGAATCCTCGGGACTGACAGAAGCCATTGGCGCCGCCATAGAGCAATATTATTCTTCACGTTATTTACCTTGGTCCAACAGTCAGAAAGATGGTCTGCCCGATCGCAATTGGGACAGCCATTTATTAAATTGATCCAATTTTATTTATTTGCTATGGCTGATCAGGAGGGCACACCCGAGGCATTCAAAGATCTTTTTTTTCGATATTACCCTTCTTTTTATTCCTTTTCCCAATCGCTGGTGCATGATAAGGTCTCCGCACAGAATCTTACTATAGAGGCGCTTGCCATCCTGTGGATGAAACGGACAGACCTGATCGGAGATGTCAATAGCAGGGCCTTTTTATACAATGTCATCCGGAATAACGCGCTTGCCTGGCTGAAACACCTGCAGCGGATGCCTGGCGCGGGTCCTTACCGGCCAGAAAGATATATGGACCCGTCCCTGCCGGAAAATATTTTGCGGGAGATAAAGGATTATGTCGCCAGGGAAATGTAGTCCTGCCGGGTGGAACGTTCTTTCGTGACGAACCACAATGCAAGCAGGACCCCGTAGCTGCCCCCCCTTTCAATCCATTCGAAGACTTCATGACTCGGGTAGAACAGTTCGGTGCCCATTTTCCAAATGATGAGCATAAAAAGCAGCGGCCGTAATGGCCTGATGAGGATGCTGATGGCCGCGGTGATCTCAAAAAGGCCTGCCCATAACGCTATGTTCTCCGGATGGGCAAACCCAAGCCCGGCATATTGATCGATGAGCCCTTTTTTTTCAATGAGATTGAGCCAGCCATGGCCTGTCAGCAGCAGAAAGCCCGCTATCCGCAGGCAGATGGCTACCTGGGGCAGATGGCCCGAGTCCTCCGGCCGGACCTTTTTCCACCATCCCATTCCACCTGACAGCAGGAGAAAGGCCAGGGGCGCCCCAAAATTGCCTCCCCGCTCGATCAATTCCGCAAAAGGCTCCCCCGACAATGGCCGCAGGGCGGCTGTTATCAGCCCCCAGACCACCAGCCAGCCGGCAATGGCCCGTATGGGACGGACCAGCGTAAGGAGGCCAAGCAGGATATCCACGGTGCCGACCCATGGCATGAGCCGGTAGGCCAGCGCTCTTCCTATGCCAAATACGGCAAAGTAATGCGTCCATACCGCTTTGGTAATAATGCCGAATGTCCCGTGCCCGATAAAGCACATCGCTATGGCAATACGCAGGGTGTAATGAATCTTTTGCTCGGCTCTGAGAGAGGACATAATTTTAAACCAGCTAAAGTTACAAAAAAAGATGGTTCAAGGCCGTAACCTTTTGCCATTTTACAAGTAATCAATAGGAACCCCCGACGGGGGCGGATCATAAACAAAAAACAGCTGTCTCGGGTGCCTGAATCAACAGACGAGAAAATAATGCATCGGGTAAAGGACGGGCATTTGTCCGAGCTCTCGGTATTATTCGGACGGTATAATGTCAAATTATACAACTTTTTCCTCCATCTTACCTTCGACCCGGCGGTAAGTGAGGACCTGACCCAAAACCTGTTCTACAGGATCATACGCTACCGTCACACATTCGATGCATCGGCGGGCAACTTCCGATCCTGGATGTACAGGATAGCCCGTAACACGCATCTCGATTTCTGCCGACAGCAGCGGGCCTATTCCCTGAGCTCACAGGAAGCCGTCCGGTCCGATCCACCCGCCGTCTCCCATGACGGCTATGGAGAAGAAGATTTTGAAAAGCTGGAACGCGCCATGAGCCAGCTGGACCCCGAACAGCGGGAGCTCATCGTCCTGAGCCGCTACCAGGGGATCAAATATGAGGAGATCGCCCGTCAGCAGGATCTGTCGGTGGCCGCCGTAAAAGTGCGGATGCACAGGGCTATCCTGCAATTGAGGAAACTGTATTTTAAACAACAATAAGTGTATATGACCTGTGAAGAAGTGAAAGGCCTATTGATCGACGCGCAGGTGGAGGAGATACCTTCC
>DASZWE010000010.1:0-11440 GCA_035546735.1 Puia sp. | reverse complement strand
CTGCATGAAGAAGTAAACCAGGCCCTGCAAAATATCAACGTACTCAGCGAGATAGCCCGCATCCGTGCGCAGAAACACCCGCAGCAATCCATCAGCTACATCGACGAGATCCATCATAAGAGTCACAACATGATCATCGCCATGGATGATATGCTATGGAGTATCGACCCCGCCAACGACACGATGGACAAGGCAATAGACAGGATGCGTGAATTTGCAGGCGCCCTTTCAATGAGACATAATGCCCATATCGGGCTGCAGGCGGAAGCAGCCATCCGCACGTTGCGACCGGACATGAAAGTACGGCATGAATTCCTGCTGATATACAAGCTGGCGTTACGTACGCTGGTGGAGGAGATAAAGGTCGACAACATACTGATACAGCTGGACTACCAGCGTCCCCACCTGCACCTGACCTTCTTTTCCACGGAGGTACGACCTGAGGAGCGGAGTACACGCTACTTCCGTCTGATGGAAGAAATGAAGACAAGGGCCCGGACCATCCATGGTACGCTGGAGATACAGTATGACGACCGGGGTGCGGCCATCCTCCTTATTTGCCCATCCATTTTTTAAATTCGGTGACCTTCTCCCTGCTTACGAGGGCTTCCTTATCCACGGCGGGCTTCAATGTAAGGATCAGCCTGTTGCCAAAGTAATCTTCTATCTTGTCGATACTGTTCACGGATACATAGAAGCTCCGGCTGATCCGGAAATAACGCCGGGGATCCACCATGTCTTCCAGCTCGTCCATTGTATAGTCTACTACGAATTTCCTGTTGTCGATGGTCTTAAAAAAGTTGAGCCGCCCATCGCTGAAAAAATAGGCTATCTCGTTCACCTCGATGCTCACCAGCTTCTGACCATGCTTGACGAGGAATCGCTGCCTGTACTCCTTTGGCTCCAGCCGGCTGCGCAGTTCCTTTAGAAGGCTGTCCAGGCGCGCTTCTTCCATCTCTCCTTCCCTGGCGCCATAGCTTTTCTTCATTTGCTTGTACTTGTCCAGTGCAGCCTGCAGCTCCTCCTTCTGCACAGGCTTTAGCAGATAATCGATGCTATTCACCTTAAAGGCCTTTAAAGCATATTCATCATAAGAGGTGGTAAAGATCACGGGGCTCTTTATTTCCGCCAGCTTGAATATCTCGAAGCTCTGACCATCCGCCAGCTCGATATCCATCAGGATCAGGTCGGGCGTATCGTTCTGCTGCAGCCATTCCACGGTGCTTTTTATACTGTCGGTGACCCCCACCACATTGGCGGCGCCCTCTACGGACAACAAGGTCTTTTGTATCTTTTTAACGGCCAGGTCTTCATCTTCGACAATGAGTATGTTCATGGTAGTTCGGTTTTTAGTTGTTATTCCAGATCAGCGGCAGTACGACCATAAAGTTATTTTCTCCCTCCACCACCTGGAATCCTTCACACTTCATCAGCTTGTATTTGGCGCGGATATTACTTAGCCCGATGCGGGTGGATGGCTTATTGGTGGACCGCCGTTGCAAATTATTATTTACCACCAGCTTATTGCCGGCGGTCGTAAAGATCTCCATCACCAGGGGCTGCTGCCGCGAGACGATATTGTGCTTGACGGCATTTTCCACCAGCAGCTGCAGGCTCAGGGAGGGTAGTTGATAGGGATAATAGCGGCGGTCTATCTCGATGCTGAGCTGCAGACCCTCTCCATAACGCGTCCGCAGCAGCTCATAGTAGGACTGTATGAACTTTATCTCTTTCTCTACGGTGCTGACACCGTCCTCGTTGTTGCGCAGCAAATAACGGTAGACCTTGCTCAGCTCGTCCAGAAAACGTTCGGCTTCCTTTTTATCCTCTTCGATAAGGGAAGAGAGCGTATTGAAACAGTTGAATAAAAAGTGCGGGTTGACCTGCCCCTTTAGGTTTTCGAACTCATAATCCATATTCATCTTCTCCAGCAGCTCCTTTTCCGCCACGCTCTCACGGTATTTCTCCAGGAGATACAGCACTTCCCACAACGTTTCGAACAGCAGGTTGATGGAGAGCCCGATGAGGTATCCCCATTTCAGATCGGCCGAACGGAGGTGATACCCTAAAATGTGGAAATAATCATAGACATAGAATATGAACAGCACGCTGGGGGTCATGACGACCAGGTTTACCAGGGCCTTGAAAAAGATCCGTCTGCCTGTCTGTTTAAGGGAGGGGAATTTGCGACGGATGGCGGAATCATACTGAACGTGGAGATACCAGCTCACGATGCCGATGCCATAGATCAGCGGCCATGAATAAGCCCATACCCGTCCGTCCGTCAGGAATCTGCCCGGGTATAAAATGGCATTCCATGCCAGTGTGATAACAGGCATGGATATCCAAAAGCTTATTGTATGTACCCTTAAGGGTCGGGTGAGTTTCATAGCGGGGATTCGTTTAATTCGATGAGAGGGATGATCACACTGCGCCGGGTAGACGACTCGTATATCTCTACTTCCGGCCTGCCCAGCAGTCTGTACTTGCTCACGAGGTCGTCCAGCCCTTCTTCCTGGTCGAAGCCGTCCCCTGTCACCGGCTTGGGTTGCAGGGTATTGTCGATGACCAGGCTGCGCCTGTCCGTACGTATACCTATTTGCAGAGGGTTCATCTTGCTGAAGACATTACGATAAATGATATTCTCCAGCACCACCAGCAGGCTCATGGGAGCAATGCGCTTCGACGCCTCCGCAGGGTCCACATCGACAGCCACACCCAGGGCGGTTCCAAACCGGGTCTTGACCAGGTACAGATAGGAGTCGATGAACTTCAGCTCTTCTTGTAAGCTCACCAGCTGCTCTTCTTCACCCTTCAATAAATAGCGGTATACCTTGGTGAGCTCGTCCAGGAACCTGCCCGCCTCGTTCTCGTCCTCCTGTATCAGACTCGACAGCGTATTGAAGCAATTGAAGAGGAAATGAGGATGCAGCTGGCGGCGAAGACTCATCAGGCGGCTTTTCTGGTAGGCGCTCTGGAGACGATTGGTCTCGGTCATGGCATTCCTCCACTTCTCCCATCCCAGCGCGGCCTCGTTGATAAAGGTGAGGATGGCGCTGGCAAGACAGCCATAGCCCGTAACCCACCATTCCATATAACGCCGTACGACACATCCTGTCATGGGCAGCCGCTCGTACAGGAGATATACGCCCTGTACAGTCAGCAGGTTCATCACACAGAACAGGGGCAGGAATATCGCAATCCGCCTGAACAGCTCGTCATCACCGGGGAATCGCTTCTTCACCACCACCGCCACCACGCCGAAAATAGAATAGATGATGGCAAAATACCCCACGGAGATGCCGAAGTACATAAAGAAACGGCCGAAGGAGGTAAGGATACAGGAACCGAACAACAGCAGGTTGATAAGCACGGTATAGGGTGCCATAAACCATACAAATATTTTTGGTTCTATCTTGCTATACCTCTTTCTCATGCGTCAAATTAATGAAAATCTATCGAGCCTGCCTATTTTTTCGGCATCCATGCAGGCACGGAATTATCGACAGGTTTCGTAGTCTTGAGATAGTAAAAGATCACTTTACGCATATTCGGTTTGGTTTAAAAGTTGTAACAATTGAGACTTGTTCCGCACCAGCCAGCTTTCAAAGCTTTGCATGCGCGGGTTCATATAATAGCTGTTCATCAGGTCCCCACGGCGATGAGGAATATGCAACCGCTGCACTTCGAACATATTGGCCAGTTCTTCTGCACCGGGAAAACCAAGCCCGGCATATACCTCGCGAGGGACGTAGCGATAGCGGATAGTGACACCCAGCACACGGCTCATGAGGGCGGCATATTCGGAACAGGTACGATCCTCTCCTACTACGCCTACCGTCTTGCCCGTGTAGAGATCCGGATGATCGAAGATCAAAGCTGCCATCGGACCCATGTCCTCCGGAGTAGCCATCGCCAGCGGCGTCTGGCCTTGCGGGAAGCCGAAGTAATAGGCCCCATCCTCCTCACGCCGGGGAGGAAAGAAATAGAGAAAGTTCTCATAATAAAAGGCAATATGCATAAAGGTGGAAGGGATGCTCTTGCTGAGGGCGTACACCTCCAACGCCGCCTTGATATCGCAATGGGGTACGGACAGCTTATCGCCGCTGAGTGCCTTGTAAGCGGGTAGTCCGCTATAGATAAAGTGCTTAACCCCCGATGCATGTACGGCATCGATGAGATGCTTACCCTGCTCATACTCTTTTCCAAAATGCTCCCAGAAATTGGTGACGCCAAAGACGCCATAACATCCCTCTGTGGCTTCCAGCAGGCAATCCATATCATCCAGATCGCCTTCTATAAGGATAGCTCCGGCCTCTTGCAGCGCTCTTGCTTTTTCGGATACGGCATTCCGGGTTAGACAGCGTACGGCCCATTTGCCGGACTTCAGCAATGCCTTCGCTACACTTCCGCCCTGCGCACCGGTGGCGCCTGTTACCAGGATCGCTGGCAGACCGCCCCCGGCATGATCAGCTTGTTGTGACATAAAATTTCGTTTTAGAATTTTTTATTGCAATTCTTTTATCCACTGTTCAGCAAAAGGCTTTGTCTGCTCATACACCTCCTTCCCGGCCCGGTAGATCATCTTCCATTCGTTGTTCTTTGCCTGATAAGTCGGGTTGACAAATCGCTTCCTGCCATACTTCTCCGTCAGCTGGGCCGAAAAATCCACGGTAGCCGCCACGCTGAGATAGTGCTGCAAGCGGGCTTTGACGAACTGTTTGCTATCCGCGGGATACCCGGTCTCCCAATTTTTCAGATCTTCCTTGTAATGTTGCAGGTCCTGCTTGTTCGTTCCTACCTGCTGCTCATACATCATCTCGATAGTGGGATTATTCGGGGCCTCGTAGTCCTTCAGCATCTTTTTATATTCCTCGATGGAGGATTGATAGGCTTTCTTCTGGTCGGCCGGCATCGTTTTGGCCAGGTCCTCCATGGTTGCCATGGATTTTTTCAGCTCGGCTATTTGCTCGTCCCTGATCTGCTCTTTTGTCCTGGTATTTTCAACGGGCTGTACAGGGTGGGCTTCCTTGCGGAGCTTGTCATATTCGGCCTTGAATACGGGTCCATTGAGATATTGTTTGGCAAAGGTCATCAGGTCCCTTGCAACCGCAGTACGGTCGTTGAAGGCAAGGTTCTTTACATTGCTAAGTCCTTCGTAGTGCAGATAGCCGTCGACAAAGCTGTTTCGGATCTTTTCGGCGCCCTCCTGTCTGTTGATGCCAAGTCTCTTCCAGATGTCTTCCGCCAGTCTGTCGGCTACGACGAAGGAAAGAAGCATGGAGCAGGAGAAGAGCGCTATGGCAAATACTCCCAGCTTGATCAAGTTCGGAAATCTCATAAAAATGGTTGGTGTTTTTAGGTTTATAGTTTTATAAATTCTACTCTTCTGTTTTGTACCCGGCCTTCTTTGGTCTTATTGTCGGCGATGGGTTCGGTTTCGCCTTTGCCTTCCGTATCGATCCTGCCGGCGTCGATGGAAAATTCGCTGGTGAGGAGCGCCTTCACGGCGGCGGCCCTTTTCTTCGACAGCCCGAGGTTGGCGGCGTCGTCCCCATCGCTGCTGGTATGTCCAATGACCTTTACCCGTATAGAGGGGTTCTCTTTCAGCACGCCGGCTATCTCCTTGATCACGCCATAGGATTCGGGCCGGATGACATCGCTCTGTACATCGAACAAAATGCCGTTGGTGGTGAACTTACCTTCTTCGACGAGCTTGTGACGGGTGTCGGGGAGGCCTGTGGCGACCTTGACGTTGCCGATGAATACTCCGTATGTCTCCTCGCTGTAGTTGGTATTCCCTACTTCAAAGCGCAGCTGGTTGATCGTGTCGCCCGTAATGGCTATACCCCTGGGCACGTCAAAAGCCTTTAGCTCATTGATCCAGCCCCGGTAGCGTTCCTTCTGTACCTGGATGGCGACGTGTACGGACTGCCCATACCAGCCTTGCAGCGGGGCAATGGATATGATGCCGCTCTTGAAATAGGTGGCGCCTCCTGTGAAAGATTCCAGCACGGCGCGGGAGGCGTTGTTCTCGGCCGGCTGCAGCAGGGCATTGACGGCATTGAATCGCTTGTAGTCCTTCAGCAGACTATTGTCCAGGGTGGACATGTCATGGCTGGACAGGAGCGCGAAATTGACGGCAGGGTACATCCAGCCATTATTCTTCAGCTGGAGGATCATGTCGAACTCCACGGTATAGTTCTCTCCGAAGACGTTTTGATTGCCGGAGAGATAAGCTACTCCCTTGTGCAGACGCAGCCAGCGACCGGGGTATTTGTCCAGCGTAACCACTTCCCCGCTGCCATTGCTGTTCCAGTCCATGGGTAGCTCGCCGATGTTGTCCTGCATAAAATCATCTGCGTAAAGCACTTTTTCGCCGGGGACAAAATCGTATTTGGAGAAACTTTTCAGGCTGGGTTTGGCGTCCCCGGTAGCAGTGGGTTCAGTACCATCTGCGGCAGCAGTTGTATTTTTACCTTCCGCTTTATCGAGGGTCTCGTCGATGGAATTGTCCACCTTCCTGTCTACCCGCTGATCGACCTTGGTCTTTACCTTGTTCAGCAGGCTTTTGAATTGGCTGTAGCCGGGGGTTCCCAGAAGAAGGGCAGCTGTCAGCGTATATATCGTCTTGCGCATAAAATAGTTTTATGGGGCAAAGATGTCGTGGTCTGGCCGGGCGGGCAACCGGGGGGTGTATGAATTGAGGAATTACCCGGGTGAAGTGCGTAGCTTTATAACATGAATAGCCGCGATATAGCCCGTCTTCGATTGATCAATCAGCGTTTGACCGCCTCACCCGCCGCCCCTACAACTCCCGCCGGGCTCGTAAGATGGATGGGCTGTATCCAGGCCCAGGACTATGCCATGGCCAAATGGGCATTGGGATGCCGGCTGCCTCACAGCAAAGACGCGGACATGGAAAAAGCATTCCTGGAAGGACAGATCCTCCGTACTCATGCGCTACGGCCCACCTGGCACTTCGTGTGCCCGGAAGATATACGCTGGCTATTACCATTCAACGCCCCAAAGGTGAGGGCATTGTCCAGGCCCTATCATCGGCAGCTGGGGATCGATGCTGCCATCCTGAAAAAAAGTAAGACCCTACTTACCAGGGCGCTCGGGGAGCACGGAAAGCTCACCCGGCCCCAGCTGGCAGAGGTACTACGTAAAGGGAAGATAGCCACCAACGACGCCCGCCTGGCACATTTGCTGATGGATGCGGAGCTGGATGCGATCATATGTAGCGCGGGACGGATAGGCAAGCAGTTTGCTTACGGATTGCTGGATGGGCCGGGGGTGGTGCTCAGCCCCGAAGAATCCATTGTAGAGCTGGCGCGCCGTTACTTCCCCAGCCGGGGGCCGGCCACGGTCCAGGACTTCGCCTGGTGGGGAGGGCTGACACTGACGGAGGCCCGAAAAGGACTCGATGCGGTGAAGTCTGAGCTCGAGTCTGTGAATGAATATTGGTTTACGACCCCGGCAGACACCCCCAATCCAGGTAGCACCTATCTCCTCCCGGCTTTTGACGAATATACCGTGGCCTATAAGAACCGTGATGACGTGCTGGACCCCGCCCATGCGGCCGCCTGTTTCTATGGCCTTAAACCCATTGTCGTCCATAATACCCGTGTGGTGGGTATGTGGCAGCGGACCCTTAAAAAGGGAAAAGCCATTGTTGAAACCATTCCCTTTCCGGGAACAAAGGCTGTACCAGCCCGGGCGCTGGCGGCGGCGGTGAAGAAGTATGAAGGGTTTATGGACTGATATCCCTCTCTGAACAGTTTACGCTTCATCATTAGCTTCCCATAATTCAATTTTGTTGCCCTCTACGTCAAGAATGTGAACGAATTTGCCGTATTCGTATGTTTCGATGTTATCCAACACCGTCACGCCTTCCTTCTTTAATTCTTCTACCAGCGCTTCGAGGTTTTCAACCCGATAGTTAAGCATAAAGTCCCTTGAGGAAGGTTCAAAATATTGGGTCTTTTCGGGGAAGGGGCTCCACAACGTATATCCTTTCTTTGTCGGGTCTGCATCATGTCGCCACTCAAACTTTGATCCATATGGACTTGTTTCTACTCCAAGATGGGTTTTATACCATTCATTGATTTTTTCGGGGTCCTTGCATTTGAAGAAAATGCCCCCAATTCCTGTTACTCGTTTCATTTTTTTGAACAATAATAATACTTTTTCCACGGCCCGGGAGGTCTTACCTCACTTCCCCCAACACCGCCCTCTCCAACCCCTTCAATTCCTTCACCTCCGTCTTCAACAGCTCCAATACCAACACCTCATTCTTCGTAGGCTTCAGCCATTCCACGGGGACATAGATTGTCTGCTGCGGACCGATATTCCAATACCTCCCCAGGTTATGCCCATTGACCCAGACAACCCCCTTGCCCCACTCCCGCATATCCAGGTAGGTATCCGCCACCACCGGCATATCAAACCATCCCCGACGAATGACCGGTCCGCCCTCGCTGCTGGCAAGAGACTTCAACCCGTCCGTATTCTTAAAAGGCAGACTATACATCTCCCATCCCTTCAGCTCCTCTCCTCCCAGCTCCACACTGTCGGTAATGCCTTTCCTGTTCTTCAACAGGTAAGGCCCGAAATTAATACGACCCAGATTTTCCACCAGTATATCCAGTCGCACCTTTCCTGCGGGCAGCTGCAGCAATAGACTGTCCTGGCGAAGTCTTCGATCCAATACCCCGGCGGGACGGCCATTCACCAGCACGATGGCATAGTCACGTACATCCTTTATCCGCAACATCGCCGTCCTTCCCCCTTTGCATCGGGTACGATACAGCACATACCCATAATCCTGGTGCAGATCTTCAAAGGTCATCGGCCGGGCATTACGCACAGGCGGCGGCAGCACATCCAACAGACGGCCCAGCACCCCCATTTCAATAGTCGGCACGGCCACGGACGGCTTGGCAGGCGGCACATCCGGCAATGTTACCCCCGCCGGAAGATGCTTTGCAATAACCTCGCGAAATCGCATGAACTTTTCCGTGGGATTACCCGCCTCGTCCAGGGGCGCATCATAATCATAGCTGCTGATCTGCGGCTCATAAGGGCTACGGTCATTATAATTGGCCCCATTCATAAATCCACGCGTGGTCCCGCCATGGAACATATACATATTGATGGAGATACCCGCGGCAAGGACCGAATCCAGCCTGCCCGTGTATTTCGCAGCCGGCACGGTATGATGCGGAGCCCCCCACCAGTCAAACCAGGCAGGATACCATTCGGCAATATAAAAGGGTCCGACCCCATCATGGTTATCCCGTACCAGCTGTTTGACCCGGACCGGATTGTCCACCCCGTTGACAGCCGGCAACAGACCCGGCAGATGTCCGTTTCGAACGTCAGGCGCCGGATCACAGGTATAGAGCAGTCCGTCGAACCCCGCCTCGATGAATAACTTCCGATTGATGTCGAGGTATTCCTTATCGGCCCCATACGAGCCGTATTCGTTCTCTATCTGCACCATGAGGATATTTCCTCCATGATTCACCTGCAGAGGAGCCAGCTGACGTCCTATCTCCTTTATATACTGTTCATATTCATGGAGGTACTTGGGTTCTTTACTGCGTACGATGAGCCCTTCCTCATTCTGCAGCCAGTAGGGATATCCGCCAAACTCCCATTCGGCACATACATAAGGACTGGGCCGGAGAATGACCCACAGCCCTTCCTCCCGGGCGATGTTTACAAATTCACGTACATCGTTATTACCCGAAAAGTCGAACACCCCTTTCTGCGGCTCATGCACATTCCAGAATACATAGGTGCCGATGGTATTCAGTCCCATGGCCTTTGCCATCTTCATGCGGGCGCGCCAGGCTTCCCGCGGCACCCGGGGATAATGCATTTCCCCCGATATCATGACAAAGGGTTTTCCATCCAGAAGAAAGGCGGAATCGCTCAATGTAAAGCTGTGTTGCGCGCGCAACCCCATGGTCAGCAAAATACCGAGTACGGTGCAGTAAAATCTATTCTTCATATTTCTATAGACACCAACTTCAGGGCTACTATACCAAATGACCTCCACATATTTATACAGCCCGGACCTTGCAAAAGTTTTTGCAGCTAACTTAAAAGTTAGTCTCCCGGGCCATTGGCCATTTTTGCATACTTTTAATGCATATAATTGTCAATCCCATGCGAATCCTTGCCTTCCCTCTCCTGCTGTTGATAAGCTTTGCCTCTCCCGCACAGAAATTGTTACGGGTAGGTGTAGCCGGTCTGACCCATGACCATGTACACAACATCATGAACCAGTTCAGGAGAGGGGAAGTGATCATCGCAGGTATTGCCGAGGCCGACAAACAGCTGGTCCAGCACTATAAGGACATCTATCACCTGCCGGACTCCCTTTTCTATCCCAGCCTGTCGGCATTGCTGGAGCATGTCCATCCCGATGCGGTGCTGGCCTACAATGCCATCTCCGAACACCTGGGCGTGGTAGAGCTTTGCGCGCCAAAAGGGATCTCGGTCATGGTGGAAAAACCGCTGGCCACTACCGTCAAAGATGCGGAGCGTATAGCCAGTCTGGCCGCGCAGTACCATATCCATGTCCTCACCAATTACGAGACCACCTGGTATAACACCAATCAGCAGGTATATGAAATGGTCAACGGACAGCATGCCATCGGCGACATCCGCAAAATGGTAGTACATGATGGGCACCAGGGACCTAAAGAGATAGGCTGCTCCAGGGACTTTCTGGGATGGCTTACGGACCCGGTGAAAAATGGCGGAGGGGCCATCCGCGACTTCGGCTGCTATGGCGCCAACCTGATGGTCTGGCTGATGCAAGGGCGGGCGCCTATAGCCGTTACGGCCATGACCCATCATATCAAGCCCGATGTCTACCCCAAAGTGGACGACGACGCCACCATCCTGCTGGAATATCCTGATGCCACGGGTATCATCGAGGCATCCTGGAACTGGCCTTTCAGCATCAAGGACCTGGAAGTCTTTGGGGTCACAGGCTACCTGCATGCGCTGGACCCTAATATCCTGCAACAGCGGATGAAAAAGAATTACGACAGCGTGGCCGTGCATCCTGCCGTCTACCGCGACAACCTGCCATATCTTGCGGATGTCCTCAGTGGCAAGGTCGACCCGGGGAATGACCTCTCCTCCCTGCCCAACAACCTTATCGTCGTGCGTATACTGGAAGCTGCCAGCCGCAGCGCCAAAGAAGGAAAGAGGATCGTGCTTTAATTCGCGGTTCTCCCTATCTTTGGGCCCCAAAATCACCCCCTTATGATCTCCATCCGCATCTTCGTCACGGGCGGCACCTTCGACAAAGAGTACAACGAGCTTACAGGCGAGCTCTTTTTCAAGGAGACCCATCTTCCCGAAATGCTCAACCGCGCCCGCTGTACCATCGATGTGACAGTAAGGACGCTTATGA
>DASZWE010000009.1:0-5327 GCA_035546735.1 Puia sp. | reverse complement strand
CCGGGAGGGGTGGTTACTGACGGTCCGTTCGTAGAGATCAGGGAGATCCTGGGCAGCTTTATTGTTGTCAAAGCCGATACGATGGAGGAAGCCACCACGCTGGCGCATGGTTGTCCCGCACTGGATACGAACGGGAGTGTGGAGATCCGGCCTATCTTTGTATCGTAGTAATGTGCGGGAATTGGTCTTTGACAAAAATTAGCCCAATTCCCGCAAACCGGGCCTGCGTCAGACCTGCTTCGACACGAGAGCTTCGCTCGTATCCTTCGTCGGTTCCAACACTGTTGGACCCTTCCTCGGATACCTTGGTCGGAACCTTCGCAAGCTCGGTTCTATCTGTCCTTCGGACAACGAACCTCCGGTCGTTATATGGAAAAAGAAAAAGAGAAGGAGTTTTTAAAACATTTGTTCCAGCAGGAATTCACCAAGATGGTGGCTGTGATCAGCAAGCTCTTTGGGCTGGAACATATCGAGACCGCGGAGGATATAGTAAGCGAGACCTTTCTGAAGGCGACGGAGACCTGGGAGAAACAGGGGCTTCCTTCTAACCCCACTGCCTGGCTGTACGTGGTGGCCAAGCAAAAAACGCTGTATCATTTCCGCAGGAATAAGATACTCGAACGAAAAGTAAAGCCTGAGATACGATCCAGGCGACAGGAGACCGTGGATATGGAAGAGCTGAATTTTTCCCAGGAAAATATCAAGGACAGTCAATTGCAGATGCTTTTTGCCGTCTGCAATCCTGCCATTGCCAGCGAAGCTCAGATAGGTCTTGCATTGCGTATCCTCTGCGGCTTTGGCATCGACGAGATAGCCGAGGCATTCCTGTCCAATAAGGAAACCATCAACAAACGGCTGTTCCGGGCAAAGGAAAAGCTGCGGACGGAGAATATTAAAATGGAGCTGCCTCCCGAACATGAGATTGTTGAAAGACTTGACAATGTCCTGCATATTATATACCTTCTCTTCAGCGAAGGATATTATTCCCAGACCCGGAACCAGATATTGCGTAAGGACCTTTGTGTAGAGGCTTTACGTCTGGGGCTGATGCTCACTGGCTATGAAAAGACGGCCCGGCCGAAGACCAATGCCCTTATCGCGCTGATGTGCTTCCATGCCTCCCGCTTTGACGCAAGGCAGACGGAGGAAGAGTCTCCCATCCTGTATGAGCAGCAGGATGCAGATTTGTGGGACAGGGAGTTGATCGGGCAGGGGATGCATTTTCTCTATCTTTCCGCCCGGGGCGATGAGGTGAGCTCCTATCACCTGGAGGCGCAGATCGCCTATTGGCATTGTATAAAAGAGGACACGAAGGAAAAATGGGAGAATATCCTGAGCCTGTACAACCAGCTGCTGCTGGTGAATTACTCGCCCGGCGTCGCGCTCAACAGGACCTATGCCTTATACAAGGCCAATGGCCGGCAGGAGGCGCTAATCGAGGCGGAAAAGCTAAGATTGGACAACAATCACTTCTATTTTATATTATTAGGCGAGCTATACAAGGGCCTGGATGATGAAAAGGCGAAGCTCCATCTTCAAAAGGCCTATGATCTGGCCAAAACTCTGACAGAAAGACAGGGCATCCGGGAAAAGATCGACGCGCTGTCCCGGAACGAACCGTAGGTTCGTTGTCCGAAGGCTTCAGACATTAGAAAAAAATATTTTCTTTTTTTGTCCAATTCCCAAGGGTACGAGCATTGCTGGTGTATAACAAACAATCACTAACAATTTAAAACGGAAAAAAATGGAAGCGAGAATTAATATCATGGAAAAAGGACAGCGTGCCCTGAAGGCTATGTATGGTCTGAATGGATATTTAGCCAAGTGCAGTATCGAGAAGAAGCTGCTGGACCTTATTAATTACAGGGTATCACAGATCAATGGCTGCGCCTATTGTCTCGATATGCATTCGAAGGACCTGCGTGCCGAGGGAGAGACGGAGCAACGTCTGTATATGATCAGCGCCTGGAGAGAGGGGCCCATGTATACGGACCGTGAACGCGCCGCACTGGCCTGGGCTGAAGCTGTTACAAAGCTCACTAACCAGGACGTACCGGACGAAGTATACGAACAGGTCCGGAAACAATTTTCGGAAGAGGAGATAGTGGAGCTCACCATGGCGACGAATATCATCAACTGTTACAACCGGCTGAATATTTCATTCCGGGTGCCCGGTGGAAGCTATCAGGTCGGCCAGCACGCCGCGGCGGTTAACTGATCATTCCTTTGAGGGCGGTTTCGGCGGTATGCGGTTTAACTCGGATTTAACGGAAATGGGTTGCCGGCGGATGCGGGAATTTGCCGGTGGAACGTTAGAAGGGGAAACCTTGCTATGAGACGGATACTCCTTCCGATGGTTGCGCTGATCTTCTCTTCCTCAGCTTTTTCTCAAAAAATAGACAGTCTCCGGACGGGTGCGGAGGTGGAGGCGTTTGTGAGAGGGCTGGGTCGGTTACATAATGATATATACTTATCTGCTCCTGTAAAGGTTCCTGGATCAAATGACGGGCGTAGATATCTGAAAGAATTAGGAGTGAAGGCATATGAAAAGGCAGATCTTGACAACAATGGGTATACCGACCTGCTGATAAATGGATATTGGATACCTTCTAAAGGCATCGGCTACTGTCAACGAACATCGTTCGCTGTACTGGCTTTTGGAAGGGATAGTTTCCAGGTAAAGGATCTTATGATGGAGGGTGGTGTGCTGGTGGAATTTGGAGCAAAGACGATGATGCTGGGTCATCATACTTATATCAGGACGATGGAGATTACATCGCTGCCAATACGCGCGGGGGAGAAAGACAGTCGTCTGAATATAAGGTCGGACACGCTGGATTGTGTGTTTGGGGAATTCGTGGAGAAGTCACGGCCCGGCAGATATGATATTAGGAAAATAGATTATTCCGCGTCTTATGAGCCGGGATTTCAGATTTCCATAACAGGAGATTCCGCTTTACTCATCGGGGACAGTGTGCTTGTGTATGGCCATTCCGACGGTATTGATCCTGATTCTAAATTTATTACAAAGGTAGGCCCTATGACGCTGACCCGGATATATGGACTATTGCGGTATATGAATGTGCCGGAAATGAAAGACAAATATGTGGATATAGTGGAGAAAACCGATAATATTTTCGGCGCACTGGAAATATCCTATGAGAATGGAGAAAAGAAGCGGATATGCTACGAAGGACTGGAAAACTCTTATGGGCTGAAGGCGTTATTCTACATTTTTGATAATATGATAAAAACACATCATTGGAGGCGGCTATAAAAAATTTTTGCACCCGATCCACCCACCGGTCCTCATCAGGACATGAACGGCCTGCGCCGTCCCCCCAATGGGGAGCTACTTCGTATGTTCCAGACTGTTGTATTGTAAAAAACTTTCCAGTGATTAATTTTGAAGTTCTGCTGAACCTTTGACGCCCGGAGCGTTGGCAAAGAGGAGCGACCTGTTGACCCTTCGTCGTCGCCACCTTTAAAACAACCATAACATTTATGACTTCAAGACAGATCGAGCTGGTAAGGTACTCTTGGGCCCGGGTGACCGCCATCGATGAAGTGACTTTTGGCATCGGGTTTTACAACCGTCTCTTTGAAATAGCGCCGGATATCGAGCCGATGTTCAAGCGACCTATTCTGGAGCAATCGAGAAAATTAACGACCATACTGGATCATGTTATTGAAAAGCTGGATACGTTGGACGAAATCGTGGAGAATATCGTCAAGCTGGCGCAGCGCCATGAGACCTATGGCGTAAAGCCCGGACATTATACCCTCGTGGGGGAGGCGCTGCTCTGGACCCTGGAGAGGGCGCTGGGTGACGAGTGGGATGACGATCTGAAGTTCGCCTGGACCATGTGTTATGTCAGCATATCCACGGCCATGCTCCAGGCGATGAAACATATACGGTCCAGAGAGTAGGCCGTCAGTGTTTTACCACCTTCACCCAGTCGACCATCATCTTGCATCGGTTCTTTTTGATGGCCTCTACCGTAGCGGCGGGGAGACCAAAATAAGGAGTTCTTACCCCATTGATCTTGGCGGGATAGCCGCCTCCCAAAGCAAAGTTCAGGACGAGGAATTCCTCGTTATCGAAAGTCCATTTTCCGTAGTGTTCAACCATAGGGCGCGTCACGCGGAACATGGGGACGCCATCGTACTTGAATACAAGGGAATCCTCCGTCCAGTCTACTGCATAGACGTGCCAGTGGCTAATGTCGTTGGTGCGGGGGAAATAGAGCCTGTTGACAAAAGGAGTTTCTCCGCTGTAGCCGGGTCCATGTATGGCCGCGCTGGCCCAGTCGCTCTCACCCACGTACTCCATGATGTCGATCTCGCCTGTTTGCGGCCATGGTCCTTTGCCCAGCAGCCACCAGGCAGGCCAGAGGCCCGCGCCGCCCGTTATTTTGATCCTGGCGGAAGCTTCTCCATGCGCGAAATCCATCTTATTGCGGGTATTGATCCTGGCGGAGATGAAGTCGAATGACTTGCCTTCCGGGGTCTTGAAGCCGGGAGAATAGCGTGGCTGCAGTACAAGGGCGCCACCCACCGCCCCTTCCGCCCCGGCGCCATGGACGATATAGGCGGTAGAGGATGAATCTACATAAGCCTGCTGCTCGTCGTTGTAGGTGGAACCCGTGATCTCCACGTTCCATTTGCTTCTGTCCAGCTTATTGCCGGAGAAATCATCGAAGAACAGCGGCTTTTCAGCAGCGGGTCGTTCCCGGACGGAAGCTGTAGGTTCTTCAGAAGCAGCGCTGTTGTTCTTAACCATCGAACAGGAGAGGGCACATCCGCCGATCGTCAGCGCTGCCCATCGTAAAAGAGAAGTAGAATGCATAGTATAGTTTTGAATATGATCCAAATTTAGCCATCGAGGTACTGGGCCGTCCTTCCAGTGAAATGTTGCTGGATGATCTTTTCCTGCAGGAGATTAAGATCGGTGCCTGGGTGCACCAATCTTTCTTTTTCTCTCAGCAGAAAATCCCCAAGCAGCCATCTGTAACAATTGGATGAAAAGGCGGCGTCATTGTTCAGCCGGATGGTGGCGAAAAGGCTGTCCTGGATAGACTGCCATTGCGGGAGATTGCGTTGATAGGCCGCCCGCACGGCAAATTTATTATTCTCTTTGAACTGGAAATAATTTTGGGGTGCAAAGTACGCGCATTCATTTTGCAGATTGAGGATGCGATCCTTCGACGGGTGATGTGTCGAGAGGAATGCTTTCGCAGCGCTGTCATTGGAGCGGCATTGCTGTCGTATGGCTTCCATGACCCGATAGGGGAGGGTATCCTTCTCATAAGACGACAGATCTTTGC
>DASZWE010000008.1:0-3380 GCA_035546735.1 Puia sp. | reverse complement strand
TATACTCTGCGGCCAGCACAGCGCCGGTGGCAAACCCCTTCCGGTTGTGCGCCGTATGAATGATCTCGATATCGTCGATGTCCGAATGATACCTGACCAGGTGTGTTCCGGGCGCCGGGTCAGTCCGCTCGCTCCGGATTGTCAATTCTTCTAAGTTATCACTATTATGATTCACCCATCTTTTTTTCCGGTGTATTTTTTCCAATATCTGACCGGCCAGAGAGATGGCTGTACCGCTGGGGGCATCCTTCTTTTCGGTGTGATGGATCTCCGTTAACTGTACATCATAACCATCATGGGGGGCCATTAGTTCTGCCAGCCGCTTGTTGACCTCAAAAAAGATATTGACGCCTACACTGAAATTGCTGGCATATAAGAATGTCTTCCCTTCCTTAAGACAATATTGTTTTGCCTCTTCGTACCTGTCCAGCCAGCCCGTAGAGCCGGATACCACGGGTACGCCCGCCCGCATGCATAAGAGGATATTTTCATAGGCGGTGTCCGGACCAGTGAACTCGATGGCCACATCTGCCCGGCGTATATTCTCTACCGTATTGTCTTCCAGGTTGTCTATCGATGTCTTTAGGACGATGCTATGACCTCTTTGCAATGCTATCTCCTCGATGGCCCTGCCCATTTTACCATATCCGATTAATGCGATCTTCATTGTATTGAAAAAATTTTGCCAAACGTACATTTTTTTGCTGTAACCGCCATCAACCGCTACCGGCTGCTCCCGGCCGCCATCATGGCAGTGGGATACGCTTATACCTTGGCTTGTGGAGGTCGAAGACAAGACTGACGCCTGCAGGACTCGATCCATAGGACAACAGCGCATTCCTGTTCCCGGACCCCTGCTCGATGTGCATGCTCAGGTCAGGGCTGATGTCGAAATTCATCAAATGCGCATCCACCGTGGCATCCACGACCTGAAGCCCCCAGAAAAGGAGAAAGAAGATGACGGAATAATCCTGGTCCTTCCTGAATTCATTACGATAGCTCCGGAGCGAGTTGTCGCCGCCTGGAGTTAAAAAGACCTTTAGTTTGGGGTCTACTTTGTTTAAGCTGTCGGTGTTTTGGGTGCCGCTGACCACCACTGCCAGGGCATACTGGCATTTTTTGTACCAGTCCCTGTTATAGAAATAGGTATAGGCCGGAATGCCTACTGCCGCATAGACCAGCGGCAGCTTCCAGTACTTGCGGTTGTATATCTGACCCAGCCCGGGACAAACGGCGGAATACAGGGTAGCCCTATGAGGATCGTGGAATGGTTTGCCGGTAGAATCCCTCCCCGTGCGATGGGCGGTCCTTGCTTTTTTGCCGTTGCCCCCTCTTATGGAATCGGCTTTTGGCGGCAAGGTATCCAATACCCGCTCGCCCAGCACTACCTTTCCCTTGATATAGGGCGGTAACGTGTCTTTTTTCACCTGTCCAAGACAGATGTTTTGCAGCCATAAGAGGAAACATATCGTTACAAGATACCTGACCGTCTTCATGCGTGGGGTTGCTTAGATTTCAGTCACTGTCAATTGACGGCGATCCCCAATTGATCCAGCAATTTGTTCAATTCCTGGAGCGAGTAATACTCAATGGAAATACTGCCTTCTCCTTTTTTGTTGTGATTGAGTTTTACCCGGGTGCTGAAATGTGACGCTAAGTTATCTTCAATTCTTTTGAAAGCCTCTGGCAATGCGGGTTTTACCGAATTTTTAACAGCGGGATTGCCTTCCTTGTACAGCCGGCGCACCAGCTCTTCTGTCTGCCTTACGGAAAGACCTTTATTCTTTATCTCGTTATAAAGATAGAGCTGTTTGTCCACTGTATCTACATTGATGAGCGCGCGGGCATGTCCCATGGACAGCTGATTGCTGCGCACCGCTACCTGTATGTCGGGAGGAAGCTTCAGCAGGCGAATATAATTGGCTACCGTGCTTCTTTCTTTCCCCATCCTTTCGGCCACCTGTTCCTGTGTGTAGTTCAGTTCTTCCATCATCCGCTTGTAGCTAAGCGCTATTTCCATTGCATTGAGATCTTCACGCTGCAGGTTCTCCAGCAATGCCAGTTCCAGCAGCTGCTGGTCATCGGCCTGGCGTACATAGGCGGGAATATCCTTTAGAGCAGCGATCCTGGCAGCGCGGAAGCGGCGTTCGCCCGAGATAAGGCGGTATTTGCCGGAAGGCAGCTTTGATACGGTGATAGGCTGAATGATGTCGTGCAGCCGGATGGAATGGGCCAGCTCCTGCAGCGCCTGCTCATCGAAGTCGTGGCGGGGCTGACGGGGATTGGTCTCTATCTGATCCAGCGGGATACGCAACATGTTCGTCACTGCCTCGACAACGGATGATTTCAATTCGCCCGAAGTGGTTTTCAGGTCTGCGTCAATACTTTGTAATAGCGATCGGATGCCCTTACCGAGAGCATCCCCTTTTTTATTCGGGGTGGTCATAATTGTATTTTATTCTAAGATCCTCTCCTCTTGCTTGAGCTTCGTCATATTATTCTTCTGCAGGATCTCCTTTGCCAGGTTGAGATAATTGACGGAGCCCTTGCTGAAAGCGTCATACAGGATCACGGGCTTGCCTACGCTGGGAGCCTCGCTGATCTTTGTATTACGATGGATGATGGTATTAAAAACGATTTCGTCAAAATGTTTGCGGACTTCGCTGACAACCTGGTTGCACAGCCGCAGACGGCCGTCATACATGGTCATCAGGATGCCCTCGATGGCCAGGTCCGGATTGAGCCTGCTCTGAACGATCTTGATGGTGTTCAACAGCTTGCCAAGCCCTTCCAATGCAAAGAATTCCGTTTGCACCGGCACGATGACGGAGTCGGATGCCGTCAGGGCGTTTACCGTGATCAGACCCAGCGAAGGGCTGCAGTCGATGATGATAAAATCATATTCGCCCCGCACCGGCTCCAGGATACCTTTCAGCACCAGCTCACGATTGGGATAATTGATCATTTCTATCTCTGCGCCTACCAGGTCGATATGAGAGGGGACGACATCCAGGTGCGGTATCTCTGACTTCAGGATCACATCCCTGACAGGGACATTGTTCACCATACAGTCATAGAGGCTTTGCGTAACATTATGCAGATCAAATCCCACCCCTGTGGTGCTGTTGGCCTGAGGATCAGCATCTACCAACAAGGTCTTGAATTCCAGCACGGCAAAGCTGGCTGCCAGATTAATAGCCGAAGTGGTCTTGCCAACGCCGCCCTTTTGATTTGCAACTCCGATTGTTCTTGCCATATTGATAATGTAACTTTACCCCTTTCGAAGGGGAAAGCACGAAAATACATTTTATCCCAGAACTTTCCTTTTTCTTTACTGTTGATGACGCAGAATATGTATACCATAATATCGGGGACCAACC
>DASZWE010000007.1:0-4039 GCA_035546735.1 Puia sp. | reverse complement strand
CGAAAAGATAATGGACAGATTTGTCAACGATGCCATACACCGGCTGGCCGCGGATCTTCCTACTCATCCACGTCCCATGGAAAGGATACGGGAATTCTTCCGGGGGATTGCCGGCAGTCCCCCTCATCTGCACCGAAAGGGGTGCTTTATGGGGAATACGGTGGTAGAGCTCATCAATACCGAGCATTCGCTCGGCACACGCGCGGCCAAAAAGCTGGAGAGGCTGGAGGGGCTGTTCCGTACTTATATAGCAGCGGCGCAACAATCAGGGGAGCTGCAGACAAAGGAAGACCCGGCTGTTCTGGCGTTGTACCTGCTGACGGTGTGGAATGGGCTGAACATTACCCGAAGGGTGCATTCCGAGCCGGAGACATTGCTTCCGCTCATCGAACTACAATTGCAAGTATTAAAATAAAAAAATTATGACCTCGAAGAAGCACGAACACCTTAAAAAAATCAATTATGAACGTGAGTAATGTTACCATCACACAGATCGACACGGCCTGCATGCTCATCGACATCCAGGGATTTCGCATTGTCACCGACCCTGCTTTTGATGCGGCCGGTGGCTCCTATCAGTCGGGCTCGGGCAGGATACTCAGAAAGACAGGCTCACCCGCATTGCATCCGGAAGAGCTGGGGCATGTGGACCTGGTATTGCTGAGCCATGATCAGCATAAGGACAACCTGGACAACAGCGGCAGGGAGTTTTTGAATATCGTCCCCCGGATCATCTCCACGCGCGAGGCTCGCGAAAGGCTGGGATTGACGACGGTGACGGGTATCGATGACTGGGAGACGGTCAGGATAGATACGGATAAGGTGCCGGGGCTGCGTATCACGGGCACGCCCTGTATGCATGGTTCGGATGAGGAGCTGCACCGCGTGGCGGGGCATGTGCTGGGCTTTGTCCTGGAATGGGATGGCCAGCAGCATGGCGTCCTGTACATATCGGGGGATACCGTATATTTCAAAGGCGTCGAAGAGGTAGGCGAACGCTTTACCGTCGACACGGCCATCCTGCACATCGGCAGGGCGGGTTTCCCGGCGCAGATAGGGGAGCGTTACCTGACCTTTACTACGGAAGAAGCTATCCGCGTTGCCAGGCTTTTTCACGTGAAAAAGCTGGTGCCTACCCACCAGGAGGGTTGGGAACATTTTCAGGAAAATCGCGCCGTATCCCACGGGCAATTCATCGCGGCGGGATTGGAGAAGGAGCTGGTATGGCTCGAGCCCGGCGTGCCTGTTCAGCTGGAAATTTGAGTGGATGAGGGTTTTGATGTAATTTGTGCCCTCTTATTATGAAATACTCTCAATGGATCGGTATTGCGGCGGCATTCTTGCTGGTCGGGGTCTGCTATATGCCCTGGGCTTATTTTCCGGATGTAGGAAAGGAATTTACAGGCTTCTTTTCGGAGAATAATGCTTATGGCAAGCCGGGAAAAATATTTATTTTCTTTTGCTGTATTGCCGTTCCCTTGTTCCTCATCCCCCGTATCTGGGCTAAGAGGACAAACCTCGTGGTGTGCGCGATGACCTTTGCATTCAGCCTGAAGACCTTTATACTATACACCGCTTGCTACAGAGGCATTTGTCCGGAGAAGCATATAGGGATATTCCTGGTGTTGCTGGCGCCCATTATCATGATCGCTGCGGCGGCTCTGCCGGACATCAAATTAAAAGAGAAGAAGCCCTAATGCTGGATCAACCTGGCTATGGCAAAAGCGCAGCCTGCGGCCAGCGCGCCGATGATCATCACCCGTAAGGCGCCCGCCAGGGGATTGACGCCCGTCACCCTGCTCTTGAAATAGCCGAAGACGAACAGGCATACCAGCGTGATCATCGCCGATATTTTCAGACCTGTGATCCCATCGTCGACAAAAAAATAGGGGCTAAGGGGGATGAGCCCTCCCACGATGTAGGAGAACCCGATGTTGAAAGCGCTCTTGCGTGCCCGTTGTGGGTCAGGCTTGTCCAGGCCCAGCTCATATTTCATCATAAAGTCCACCCATACGTCCTTGTCGCGCGTCATTTCTTCCACGGCCTGCTGCTGTACGTCCTCGCTGAGCCCCAGGTTGGAAAAAAATTCCCGTACCTCTTCCTTTTCTTTCTCGGGCACTTCCCGGACCTCGTCGTATTCCCTTTTCAGCTCGGAGTTGTAATGATCTACTTCCGTTCGCCCTGCGAGGTAGCCGCCTAATCCCATGGCGATGGAGCCCGCGGCGATCTCCGCAATCCCTGCGATCCAGATGAGATTGAGATGGCTGGGGCTGACGGCCCCGCTGAGCCCGGCTGCCAGCGCAAAAGGGACGGTGAGACCATCCGACATGCCGATGACGATGTCGGTGAGGATGGCTGAACTGCGCATATGTGTTTCGACGTGAGGGACCTGGTTACTCATAATGGGCCCAAAATTAATCTTTTTCGGCAGAAACGGGCCGAAGGCTCGTTGTCCGAAGGATCAGATATGACCGCATGGACATTATGACAACCGATCCAGCACCGCAAGGCTGCGCTTTACGATGTCGACACATTCCATCACTTCCTTACGGGTGATCACCAGCGGAGGAGCCAGACGTATCTTGTCCCCATGGGTGGGTTTGGCCAGCATGCCGTTATCTTTCAGGGCCAGGCAAAGCTCCCAGGCCGCAGCGGGACTGGAATGGTTGATAACGATGGCGTTCAGCAGGCCCTTGCCTCTCACCAGCTGTATATGTGGAGAGCTCAATTTCCGTAATTCTTCCCGGAACAGCTCGCCCGAATGACGGGCATTCTCCGTCATCTTTTCTTCCCGGAGGACGGTGATGGCGGCAATGGCGACACGACAGGCCAGAGGATTGCCACCGTAGGTGGAACCATGCTCGCCGGGGCGTATCGTCAGCATGATGGGATCGTCGGCCAGTACGGCGGAGACGGGCAGCACACCGCCGCTCAATGCCTTGCCCAGGATGAGTATATCCGGCCTGACATCTTCGTGATCGCAGGCCAGCATGCGGCCCGTACGTCCCAACCCTGTCTGTATCTCGTCGGCGATAAAGAGCGCTCCCGCTTCCTTACAAAGCTGCCAGGCCCGGTGAAGATAGCCATCGTCGGGTACTACTACACCCGCCTCGCCTTGAATGGGTTCCACCAGGAAACCGGCTACATCCGGGTCCTGTAATGCCTCCAGCAGCGCCTGGGTGTCATTATAAGGTATCACGACAAAACCCGGCATATAGGGTCCAAACTGCCTCTTTGAATCGGGATCGGTGCTGAAGGAGATGACCGTGCTGGTCCTGCCATGGAAATTACCTGAACAGACGATGATCTTTGCCTTGTTCTCCGGGATGCCTTTTACCTGGTAGCCCCAACGACGGCAGAGCTTGATGGCAGTCTCTACAGCCTCGACGCCTGTATTCATCGGTAATACCTTGTCATATCGAAAGATGCCGGTGATGAAGCGGGCATATTCTCCCAGCACATCGCTGTGAAATGCTCTGGAGGTAAGGGTCAGCTTCTCCGCCTGCTGTACCAGCGCATGAATGATCGTCGGATGACAGTGTCCCTGGTTGACGGCGGAGTATCCACTGAGGCAGTCGATATAGCGGCGTCCATCCACATCCCATACATGGATGCCGGAGCCTCTGTCGAGGACTACGGGAAGAGGATGATAATTATGGGCGCCGTATTTTTCTTCCAGCTCGAGATAATGACGGGAGATATCCGACAGGGTAGGGGACAGGGAAAAAGCGTTCATAAAAATAGTATTACTGGTGAAGAGGGAGAGGTAAAGAAAGGGTGATATGGTCAGACCGTGTGGTCGAGGAAGTCGAGATTCTTCTCCAGGAACGATATGGGGGATGTATGTAACAAATAGGCCTCAAAGATACAAAAAATTTTGATGAGGCCTAGATGATCTTGTAATTACGGTAGTCGAAGAGACGGCGGCCCGTATAGCGTTCGATGTAATAGAGTACCCAGGTCTTAAGGGAAAAGTTCTTTTTACTGATGTCGGCGGCAAAATGCCAGTTCTGACGTTGGATAACGGGCTGCATGGCGG
>DASZWE010000006.1:0-2558 GCA_035546735.1 Puia sp. | reverse complement strand
TTGAAGGGGAACAACAACCTCTATGTCAGCGGCGAGAATGGGACGCAGGCCATGAATTGCAATCGTACGACGGCCCAGGCATGGGAGCAGTTCCTCGTAGTGGATGCCGGTAATGGCAAGGTGGCTTTGCAGAGCATGGGTAAATATGTGAGCAGTGAGAATGGCGCGCAGCCCATCACCTGTAACCGAACCACTTTCCAGGCATGGGAGACCTTTACCTGGATCAACAACCCTGATGGGACTATATCGTTAGAGGGGAGTAATGGAGACTTTGTCAGCAGCGAGAATGGAGCGCAGGCAATGACGTGTAACAGGACTACCGCCCAGGGATGGGAGGAGTTCAGAGTGAATCAGTGAGGTTCTGACTGACAGGCCGTTTCGTCTACTCAAAGGGCTGGCTGATCTACCCATTTAGCCCCTTGCGGAAATTAGGTCATAACTTACATGCGTTATGCCCGCACGTAGATTTAAAATTACCTTGTTCGCTCCGGCGATACACGTCATCATCTGGGGGATCTTGCTGGTGATCCCGGCTATCATCTTTCATAATGCGTCAGACAGCCCTGCCTTGCCTGGCGCATTTTTTCTTTTTACCAACCTGTATCATATAGGACTGTTCTATCTCAGCGCCTTTGTCCTCTATCCGCGGCTGATGACCCGGTGGCGCTGGCCCCTGTATTGGCTGTCGCTGGCGGCTATCGTGGCATTGTCCTACTATGCCAAGCTGTATATCCTCCGCTGGTGGGCGCCGGACCTGCACATTACGCCGCTGATCCATCGCCTGCTGGTGTTTCCTCCCATCCCCTTCCTGGCCGCCTCCATTATCTATTGCGTGGTACGCGACAGCGTACGGCGGGAGAGGGTAGAGAAGGAACGCAAGGCGGAAAGACTGACGGCAGAGCTGAAATTCCTCCGTCAGCAGATGAACCCGCACTTCCTTTTCAACATGCTGACCAATATGGTCTCGCTGGCCAGACAGGGCTCTCCCTTGCTGGAGCCATCGCTGATCAAGCTGGCGGACCTGCTGCGCTATTCCCTGTACGAGTCGGGTGAAGGGAAGGTGCCTTTGTCCAAAGAGATCAACCTCATAGAGAATTATATCGACCTGCAGAAGCTGCGTTTTGGGGAGGATGTGGATATACGGCTGTCAGTCCCCGATACGGACCCGGATTTACTGATAGAACCCATGCTGCTGGCCCCCTTTGTAGAGAATGCTTTTAAGCATGGGGCGGGAATGGTCAAAGATCCTTTTATTCACATCGGGATCAAAGTAGAAGAGCCGGTGTTGTATTTTACTGTCACCAATAATTACCACGGCGCATCGAAGGGGGCGGGCATCGGGCTGGCCAATATACGCAGCCGGCTGGAGCTTTTATATCCTCGACACACTCTCACCATCACGGATAATGACGAAATTTACACTGTGGATCTAAAACTTGTTCTGTCATGATGAATTGTATTGCTGTCGACGATGAGAAGCTGGTACTGGACCTGCTGGTGGATAATATTTCCAAAGTGCCCTTCTTAAAGCTGGTAGGGCGGTGCAAAAATGCGCTGGAGGCGATGGATGTCCTGCACAAGGAGTCCGTAGACCTGATCTTCCTCGATATACAGATGCCCGGGCTCAATGGTCTGCAATTTATTTCTTCCCTCCCTTCACCACCTATGGTGATCTTTATTACCGCTTATAAGGAGCATGCATTGGAAGGCTTCAACCTCAATGCGGTGGATTATTTGTTAAAGCCGGTGGCTTTCGAACGGTTTTTAAAAGCCTGTAATAAGGCGGAGGAGCTGCATGCGCTGCGGGTGGGCGCCGGCACGAGCGGACAGCCTGACGGGGCCCCCGGACCTCCGCCAGATTATTTCTTTGTCTATGTGGAATACAACCTGGAGAAAATATCCATCCCCTCCATTCTTTATATAGAGGGGATGAAGGATTATGTAAAGGTCTTTATGGAAGGCGCCACCCGGCCGTTGATCACCAAGATGAGCATGAAGGCGATGGAGGAAAAGCTGGCGGGCCACCGGCTGGCGCGTATACACCGGAGCTATATCGTGCACCTGGATAAAATAACGTCCATACGCCGGGACCTCGTGGTAGTAGGGCAGATGGAGCTGCCATTGAGCGACAGCTACCGCTCCCATCTGGAAGAATTATTACGCTTGTCTACTTTGTCTGCGCGGCAGAAGGGCGCCGGCGACAATAACCCAGAGCATCGCTGAAAAACGTCCTAACGGTATCAGAGCGGATAACTGAGGCCGATGGCCGAACCTAATTGCAGGAAGCCGCTGAGCCGCACAGCGGAGGGGAACGAAAGATAATATTGCTGCGAAAGCCAGGGATCGCCATAGGGCATGGGAAGAGGCGCGCCATGTGTCGATAATTGATGTATATTCGGAAAAATACCCCCTCATGCACCGGCGCGACTTTCTTCAAAATAGCAGTTTCTTAGGCTTATCACTGTTCTATATGCCGCAACCATACCCTGCCCCCTTCGACCTGGAGGAAGCTACCATCGACCAGCTGCAGCAGAAGATGGCTTCAGGTGAATACAGCT
>DASZWE010000005.1:0-9111 GCA_035546735.1 Puia sp. | reverse complement strand
GGGAGCCGCCCTGGTGAAGCTCTTTCAACGACCCGAGGATATGGACGAGACCGGTGTTCTTTAACAGATAGCCGGAGGCGCCTGCTTTCAGGGCTTCAAAAACTTTCTCGTCATTCTCGTAGACGGTGAACATCATAAACTGGATGTGCTCGTCGGACAGGCGTATCTTCCGGATGCAGTCGATGCCATTCATACCGGGCAGGTTGATGTCCATGATCACGATGTCGGGGCGGAGGGTGAGGATGCCTTTCATGGCTTCTTCTGCGGTACGGAAGGTTTCCAGTACGGTGAATTCCTGGCTCAGCGAAAGGAAGTTCTTTAATCCTTCGCGTACTTCGTCGAGGTCCTCTACTATGGCTAATGAGATAGGCATTTGCGGGTTTGAAGATACGACGGGCCTACGGCCCCGGCAATAGGACAAAAGTTACAACGGCGGGGCCGGACAAACTACAGGGTGCGGGGATGGATAAAATGTCACCGGTACGGGGAAACTGTTTCAGGGATGGGGAAACTGTTGCGGGGCCGGACAAACTGTTGCGGGGCTGGACAAACTACAACGGTGCGATAATTTTGACAAGAGTGCCTCTACCTGTGGCCGGGCCACCGGCATCTAAACTTTCGCCTTCTTCGTTCCAGGGCTGGATCAGCAGGCGGCCGCCAATGTCCCTGATCCGTTGCTGCATATTGGACAGGCCATTGCTAAAGGGGCGTATCTGGCCCTTGTTGAAGCCTATGCCATCATCCTGGATTATAATAGTGAGCTCACGGCCTGTGTCCATGGAAAGCTTTACGCAGCCGGCCTGGGCATGTTTGACAATATTATGCAAGGTCTCTTTTATGGTGAGGAAGATATTCCTGCGAAATTCCCCGCTGACAAAGAGGATGGGAAAATTCTCCGGGGTCTCGACGGTGCAGCGGATCCCGGCCTGTAACAAATATTCCACGGCATAGCTCCGGGTGTAGGACAAAAGATCGCTGAGCGAGTCATTCTTCTCGTTCAACGCCCATACGATCTCTCCCATCTTATCGATCATCTCGTGGGAATATTCCCGGATGCTGGTAATCTCCTCTTCAATGGGAAGCTGTTGCTGCTTTTTAATTCCTATGGTCTCGCTGAGGAACTTTATCCGGGAGAGGCCGGCGCCGAGGTCGTCGTGCATGTCGGTGGCGATCCTTGTCCTCTCTTTTTCGATGGCCTGTTTCTTCTCCAGCGCTATACGTTGTACTTCCAGCCGGCGACGAATATAGCTTCTGATGGCCAGCATGATGATCGTTGTAAGAGTAAGCACCAGCGCCGTGCGGAACCACCAGGTCTGCCACCAGGGAGGATAAATAAGAAATGCATAGGAGGCTGTCTGATCGGGATAGCGACCGGTGGGGAATTGAGCACGTACCCGTAAAATATATTTTCCCGGGGGAAGGTTGACGAAGTTGATGGCAGACTGTACGGATGGGGTGCTCCATCCGGGGTCGCGGCTGCCTTCGAGCAGCCAGGTGTAGCGGGTGCGGCCTTCGTCAGTGAAAGCCGGCGTTCCGATGAAGAAGGACAGGGTATTGCGGTCGTATGGCAGGATAAGGCTTTCTCCGGCAGGACTGGGCTTATCGCCCACGAGCACCCTGGAAAAAAGGATAGGAGGCAGGTAGCTGCTTTTTTGACCACCGGACGGGTCGATCTTCATAACGCCCTCCCTTGTCAATGCCCAGTGTATTCCTCCTGCAGAGGCCAGCACTTTATCGATGTGCTGGTAGGTGTCGTTGCTGTGGACGACATCTTCGTTGGTGAGATGTCTTTCTTCGAGCCGGATCTTGTTCAGTCCCGTGGGTGTGCAGGCCCAGATGGTATTGTCCGCATCCGCCAAAAGATAGTTGACAAAATTCTCGGAAAGGCCGTTGGCTATGGTGATCTGTTTATAGGAGATCAGCTGCATGTCGTTGAAGAAGAGACAGAACAGGCCGTGGTCCCTGCTGCCGATCCAAACCCGTCCCTTGCCATCCACCGTGAGCGACCGGGGGCTGATCACGGGCAGCTGGTTGTTGAACGTTTTTAGCAATTGCAGGGAAGGGCCCCGACCGGCGTCGTTGATCTTATAGACGGACAGCTCGTGTGTACGTGAGATCGTCCAGAGACGATGATGTCTGTCAATGGCGGCCTGGTCCGTATAGCCGGAAACAGGATACTGCTCCACCCTCCCATTGCAAATATGCGTGAGTTTGGTGGAAGCGATAATGACATTCCCATTGGGATCGAGGCATGTATTCCCATCGATGACACTGGTATCATGAAAAAACAGCGTCGCCTGGAATTGTTGGCCGGAGAGAAAGTGCAGCGTATAGATATCCCTGGGACCGATGAGCCAGATCCTTTTGTCACCAACGAGGAGATGTCCCGCCTGGGGCAGGGTGCCTGCTGCGTGGTAGACTTTTTGTGTATTGCCTGTCCTGAGCAAAAGCGCCTTTTTACCAGCATCAAAGAACCAGATGGAATCGCTGTTGCTCCGGACTGAAATATCCGTGACAGTGAAGCCCGGGGCTGGCTGGGGGTAGAACCGGACATGCCGGCTGGCAAGCCTGGCGATCCCATTCTGCTCGTTGGTAAACCAGATATTGTTCTCCTTGTCCTCGATGATAGAAGTGGTCGCTCCGATGGGAAGGCCACCGGCTTCACTGAACAGCTGCCTACAACCGTCCCGGCCTATACGCAGGACCTGGTGTGATGGCACGAGCCAGAGGCTGGAGTCCCTATCGAAGTACAGATAGCCGCTGACAATGTTGCCGGCCGCCGCATAAGGAGGTGCCGGCGGCAGGAGATGAAAGATATTGTGTGACAATGCTTCGGCATCCACTTTTCGAACGCCTTCGTCCGTAGTCAGCAGCAGGTCATTGTTTGGAGTAAGGGCCGCGAAAGTATAGAGATGGGTATTGGCCGGAATGATGCACCGGCGTGTGTCGAGATTGTAGATGATGAGGGAAGGGAGCGATGTGCGGCTGAAAGGGAAGGGCTGGCAGATGAGGATCAGCTGTCTGTTCCATTCGATGCCCTGCAGGATATTTCTTCCCACATCTGTTCCTGTACTGTCGGGGAGGGGAATTCTTATCCAGTGCAGGCGGGCCGGCTGGTGGTCCGGCGGAAGCCCCTCACCCGGGCGGGCGGAGTCCTTATCCAATCTGTGAAGACCTTCGTCGCAGAGCCCATAATACTGTCCGTCGCTGCCGTGGATGATGTGGTTGACGATGGGATAGTAGTGATCGGTCATCTCTATATTCCGGAGAATGCCATGTACGAGACAGTGAAGGCTGCGTCCATTGGGGATGACCCATAAAGAGTCGTCTCCCATCTCCACTATCTCGTTGACGAGGCTGGCGACCAGTCCGTCCTCTGTGGTATAGTTGATGAAACGGGAGCCGTCATAGACGCTGAGACCTCCATAGGTGCAGATATAAAGCCGTCCTTTGCTGTCCTGGTAGATAGAGCGTGCTCTGTTGTTGACGAGGCCGTTCCTGGGCGTATAGCGGGAAAAGAAATATTGCTGTGCATACAGGCTATGAACGCAGACAAGAAAGTATAGCAGCATACTGACCCGCATACCCGGATGAATTTAATATCTGAGATATTTGACGGACCAGCTTCTGTCCGTTGTGATGCTATGGGACAGGAGTAAGCAGACAGGAGAAAGGGGACGGCTATTGCATCATCATGCGGACGTTGACTTTATCCTTCATCATATCGCGGACTGCGGCGGCAATGGCTGGGGCGTCATAGCCACATTCATGCTGCAGCTCTTTCAACGTACCGTGTTCGACGATGTGGTCGGGTATACCGAGCATCCGGACATTGGCTTTGTAGCCATGAGCGGCCTGGAATTCGAGTATGGCGGAGCCAAAGCCTCCCACGATGGTGCCATCCTCGACGGTGAGGATATTGTCGTACTTCGAAAATATATCCCGGAGCAGCTCTTCGTCCAGTGGCTTGGCAAAGCGCATGTCGTAATGGGCGGGATCGAGGCCGTCCATCTTCAGCTCACGGATGGCGCTAGTGGCAAAGTTGCCGGGGTGGCCGAGGGTTAGGATCGCAATACCTTCCCCATCCTTGATCTTACGTCCTTTGCCGACGGGTATTTCCTGGAAGGGTGTCCGCCACTGGGCCATGACGCCTTCGCCGCGGGGGTACCGGATGACAAAGGGGTGCTGGTTGCTGTCCAGCTGGGCAGTATATAGCAAATTGCGAAGCTCGCTCTCGTTCATGGGGGCGCTGACGATCATATTAGGGATGCAGCGCATATAAGGAATATCGTACGCTCCATGATGCGTGGGACCATCTTCTCCGACGAGGCCGGCACGGTCAAGGCAAAATACTACGGGCAGGTTTTGGATAGCCACGTCGTGTATCACCTGGTCGTAAGCGCGTTGCATAAAGGAGGAGTATATATTACAGAAGACGCGCATACCCTGTGTGGCCATACCTGCGGAGAGCGTAACGGCATGCTGTTCACATATGCCTACGTCAAAGGCTCTGTCGGGCATCTTCTCCATCATGAATTTCAGGGAAGAGCCACTGGGCATGGCGGGTGTAATGCCAAAGATCTTTTTATTCATCCCGGCCAGCTCGATGAGGGTATGTCCAAAGACATCCTGGTATTTGGGCGGCTGAGGTGTTTCGTAGTGTTTTTTGTATATCTCTCCTGTGATCTTGTCGAATAATCCGGGGGCATGCCATTTGGTCTGATCCTTTTCGGCAAGGGCATAGCCTTTCCCTTTTACGGTCATGATATGGAGGAGCTTGGGACCGGGGATATTCTTCAGGTCGTTGAGGGTGTCCACCAGCTTGGTGATATTATGTCCGTCGATGGGCCCGAAATAACGGAGGTTGAGGGATTCGAACAGATTGCTGCTGCGGCTTATAAAGCCTTTGATGCTGTGTTCGATCTTGCTGGCTATCTCCCGGCTGAAGGTGCTGCCGATGGGCAGCTTGCCGAGGGCTTTCCAGATATCGTCCTTGAGCTTGTTATAGGTTTGGGAGGTGGAAATATCGGTGAGGTATTCTTTCAGGGCGCCTACATTGGGGTCGATGCTCATGCAATTGTCGTTCAGGATGATGAGCAGGTCGGTATCGGCCACGCCGGCATGGTTCATGCCTTCGAAGGCCAGTCCGGCGGTCATGGCGCCGTCGCCGATGATAGCCACGGCCTTGCGATCCGCCTCCCCCTTATATTTAGCGGCCATGGCCATGCCAAGGGCGGCGCTGATGGAGGTGGAGGAATGGCCTACGCCAAATGTATCATATTGACTTTCAGATCTTTTGGGGAAACCACTCAATCCATTGTACTTTCTGTTCGTACTGAAATTATCCCTGCGGCCGGTGAGGATCTTGTGGCCATAGGCCTGGTGTCCTACGTCCCATACGAGCTGGTCGTAGGGGGTGTTGAAGACGTAGTGGAGGGCTACGGAGAGCTCGACAACGCCCAGGCTGGCTGCAAAGTGGCCTCCATGAACGCTCACGGTATCGATGATGTACTGACGGAGTTCGTCACTGACCTTCTGTAGCTGGTCCCTGCCGAGCTTTTTGAGGTCGGCGGGGGAATCGATGGTTTTTAACAGAGGTCCCGGGGTAATTTCCATTTCGGAGTTCTTTGGTCTTGTAAAAATACGCCTTTATTTGGTTGCTCCTAAGGGGTATTTGGGAAATATAACCCCCGGAGCAACGGGTCTTATGATGGGCCTTTGGCCGGCCAACCTGTGGTTGTCCCTGGTTGCTCCCAGGGGGTATTTGGGAAATGTAACCCCCGGAGCGACGGCACCGATGTTTATGTAGCGTGCTGAACCGATGGCCTATTTAATTTGGCCATTAGTACAATTTAAGGGTAAACCAGCGGCGGAAAAGGAGTAGATTTGGCCGTATGCCTAAAAATGCAAGCAGATATTATTGGTTGTGCCAGATAAGTGGCTGGGGGTTTTTGGGTTTGGTGATGGTGCTTTTCTCTTCCACATTCGAGCAAAAAATTACTGTTAAATTAATTGCGTTTTTGGCGGTTGTGGTCATCACCGGCATATTGACGACCCATGTGTTCCGGGAGGTGATCCGAAGGTCGGGCTGGCTGATGCTGCCGGTGGAAAAGGCCCTGCCAAAATTGCTGATAGGGGTTTTGCTGACCTGTGTGCTGGATAGCGTCATCCGGATAGTGGTAGTGGATTCCCTGGGCCTGTCCATGACCCGGCAGAAAATGGATTTTATCCCCCGGCTGCTGGCCACGACCTTCGACAATGGCCTTTTGATCATTCCCTGGACCCTGATCTACTACTTCTATCACTACATCGAAAAAAGCCGTAAGCAGCAGCTGGACACCCTGAAGCTGGAGGCGCTCGTAAAGGAGCTGGAGCTCAAGACGATAAAGTCGCATATCAATCCTCATTTTATTTTCAACGCGCTCAACAGCATCCGGGCCCTGGTGGATGAAAATCCTGTCCGCGCCCGTACGGCCATCACGGAGCTGAGCAATATCCTTCGCAGCAGCATGCAGGCGGAGAAGCTGGAGACCGTGACCTTTGAGAAAGAGCTGAATATTGTAAAAGATTATCTTGCGCTGGAGCATATCCGATTTGAGGACAGGCTGCAGATCGAGTATGCCATCGATGAAGACACGCTGGATCAGCCTATTCCTCCCATGATGCTGCAGACCCTTGTGGAGAACGCCATCAAGCATGGCATCAGCAAACAGGTGGGTGGGGGTAAGGTAAAGATCATATCGGACTTCTCGGACAGCTTTCACGAGCTGGTGATACAGAATACGGGCTATCTCAATGGCGCCAGAAATGGGGATGGTTTCGGTCTGGCGAGCACGAAAAACAGATTGCAGATCTTATTCGGACAAAAAGCTAACTTCGACATCCGGGAAGTAGATGGGAATACGGTGGAGGCGCGGGTGCTGATCCCTATAGACCAGGGGAAATAGGGCTGGTGCAAACCGGTGTCCATGAGAATGAATAACACGAACAAACTATGATCAGAGCTATCATTATCGATGACGAACGTCTTGCCAGGAATGAGTTGAAAAAGCTTTTAATGGACTTTCCCGAGATCGAGGTCATCGCCGAGGCGGCCAATGCCAGCGAGGGGGTAGAAAAGATCGACTCATTAAATCCGGACCTGATCTTCCTCGATATACAAATGCCCGGCAAGACGGGATTCGACATGTTGTCCGAACTGGAAAGGACGCCCAATGTGATCTTTACTACTGCCTATGACGAGTATGCGCTGAAGGCTTTTGAGGTCAACGCGCTCGACTATCTGTTGAAGCCAGTGGAGCCCAAGCGCCTGGCGGACGCCTTGCAGAAATTGCAGCTGGAAGAAGATAAGGAGCCCATTTCGGACCATCCCATCTCTGTCAATCGGAGCATACTGGGCGAGCATGACCAGGTATTTGTCAAAGATGGGGAGCGCTGCTGGTTTGTAAAGCTGTCGGATATCCGGCTGTTCGAGAGTGTCGGCAACTATGCCAAGGTTTACTTTGGAGCCAACAAGCCCCTGATATTAAAGTCGCTGAACGCGCTGGAAGAAAGGCTGGATGAGAAGGTCTTCTTCCGGGCCAATCGCAAGCATATCGTCAATCTGCGGCTCATAGAAAAGATCGAACCTTATTTCAACGGAGGGCTGCTGCTGGAGATGAAGGGAGGAGAGAAGATCGAGGTCAGTCGCCGGCAGACGGTGAAGTTTAAAGAGATGATGAGCTTATAATACTATACTATATCATGAGACTACTGTTCGCCTCCCTTATCCTTCTTACTTCGTGTAGTAACCTGTTTGCACAGACCACGACTCCCGATATCAATGCTATTATCAATCCCAAGGCTGTTGAGAATATCGAAAGGGTCCTTTCGTCGGACGCGATGCGTGGGAGGGCGACCTTTACACCGGATATAGATCGTGCGGCCGCATTTATCGAAACACAGTTTAAGGCAGCGGGCCTGAAGACCCTGGATGGGGGACCGAGCTATCTGCAGCCCTTTGCGCTGGTCAATGCTAAATTGACATCCGCTACGGCCAGTCTGGACGGGGTGGATCTTCCGGAGAGCTCTATTGCGGCTTCCTCTTCTTCGCCCCACCTGGTGGTAAATGAGAACAGCGGGTATGAAAAGGTCTTTATCAAGGCGGGTGGCAATTTCCTGGATTTGATCAAGATACTTTCACAGAATAAAAAGAACTATTTGGTACTTGTAGATACCAGTTTCTCTAAGAGATTCCCCCGTTTTCGGGATTTCGCGGCGCAGCAGTTCAAATCGCCCCGGAATGTGGTGATACTTCTTACGGCTGTCGACCCGTCGAAGTTTTCCATTACAGTGGATCAGCAAGTCAGCGAGCGCAAGCTGGCCAATGTGGTGGGCATCCTGCCGGGGAAAAGTAAGAAGGATGAGTATGTTATCTTTTCCGGTCATTACGATCATCTTGGTGTAGGGCAGCCGGATGCGAAAGGGGATTCCATCTTCAACGGCGCGAACGACGACGCCAGCGGCAGCACGGCTGTGATGATCCTGGCCAGGTATTTCAGCAAGCTGCACAACAACGAGCGGACCCTGATCTTCGCCACTTTTACGGCAGAGGAGGTGGGTGGTTTTGGGTCGCAATATTTTTCTCATCAATTCGATCCCGCCAAGGTGATGGCGATGTTCAATATCGAAATGATCGGGACGGAAAGCAAGTGGGGGACCAATTCAGCGTATATCACGGGGTATGAGAGGACGGATATGGGGAAGATACTGGAGAAGAACCTTTCAGGCAGCCAGTTCAGCTTCCATCCCGACCCTTACCCGGAACAAAGTCTTTTTTACCGCAGCGACAATGCGACTTTAGCCAGGCAGGGCGTTCCGGCCCATACCATTTCCACGGCGAAGATGAGCGATGAAAAATACTATCATACGCAAGGGGATGAGATCGGCACGCTGGATATGAAGAACATGGCGGAGATCATCAAGTCGATAGCTATCAGCGCCCGGTCCATCATTGCAGGGACGGATACGCCTACCCGGGTAGATGCTACGCAGCTGCGATAGGGGATACGGCGACCAGCCAGGAGGGCATCGTTGGAAAATTGGGGTTCCTGACTTAAATTGAAGTATGAA
>DASZWE010000004.1:0-4698 GCA_035546735.1 Puia sp. | reverse complement strand
ATCGAGGTCGTCAGATCGCTATTGCTTAAAACCACCCATACCATCCCTGAGATTGCGAGTCTGGTGGATGTTCCCGAAGCGTTTGTCCTCCAGGTTAAAGCATCCCTCCAGTCATAAGCCCCCGGAATGAAGCGATAAGCTCCCGATTGGCTATCTTTAGCCAAAATTTTCCGGATGCGTCGAATAGTTTTCCATCTTCTCTTTGTAATGAGCAGCTTCTCCGCCCTCTCGCAGGACAGTGTTTGGTGGGCGCGGACTACGGGCAAGTTCCCTTTTATGGAGTATGGCATTGGGGACGACCGGCTCGGTGGCGCCAAGCTGGGCTACCTGGACAGCAATGTGCTGGTAAAGATCGTCGACAGCTTCAATACGGATTATAAGATCCAGCTGTCCGCGTCCCATGCGGCTTATATTGCCAAGAACAGCGTGGTCACGCTCTTCAGGCAGGCGGCACGACGCAGCGCCCATAATATCCATCTCGCGGGGAATATAAAAACGTATGGCGATTCGGCCTATGACTATGTCTCCATCAACCTGGACGAGCGCTGGCCGTATCATGCTTTTCAGCTGATAGATCCCAGCCGGATCGCGGTAGATGTCTATGGCGTTACCAGCAATACCAACTGGATCATACAGCTGCGGACCACGAAGGAAATAAAAAATACCTGGTACGAGCAGGTGGAGGATGATGTGTTCCGGGTCTATATAGAGCTAAAGCATCCACAGCATTGGGGTTACAGCCTGGATTATGACAGTACGGGCAGGAAGCTGGTGGTAAGGGTCCGGCGGCAGCCTCCTGTGCTGGATATCAAAAAGCTTCGTATTGCCATCGACGCGGGACATGGGGGCGATAATTCCGGCGCCGACGGCGTCACCAGTCATGTATTGGAAAAGGATTATACGCTCCTGATCGCTAAAGAGGTGGAGAAGTATTTGAAGAAAATGGGCGTAAAGAACGTCTTTATGACCCGTACAAAAGATACGTCGCTTACCATGCCGGAGCGAATGGAGATGTTGAAGCAATATGATCCCAATCTGCTGGTGAGCATCCATCTGAATTCCGCGGGCAACGATACGACGCAGGGTACGAGTACTTATTACCGATATATCGGATTTCGGCCGTTGAGCGTGGCTCTTTTGAACCAGATGCTCACGCTGGGGTTGAAAGAATATGGCAATGTAGGGAATTTCAACTTCGCCCTCAGCGGTCCTACGGAATATCCCAATGCGCTGGTGGAAGTGGCGTTCCTGAGCAATCCCGAGGACGAGAAGAAAATATTGAATCCCAAATTCCATAAGGCCGTAGCGCGCAAGATCTACGCGGGGATAGTGGATTGGTTAAACCAACTAAAAGGCGGCGCATCGGAAGGCAGGCCCACAAAAAAATAGGCATGAACGGATACCTGATGCAAGAAAAGGATATTGTCCCGGGAGAAGATGTTTTTATCGAGAGCATCTCGCCGGAGAATCGTAATGCCGTCGTCTTCGAGGACGACGGCGACACCGCCTATTTTTATGCGCTGGAGATGGATGCCGTTGGGGGCGGCATGAAAGTATTGGATGCGTTACACATTTACGAGGCGCCAGACCCGGAAGATCCTCCTCCGCCGGGTTCGGCCAAGGGACCGGGAACTTCCAAACTCCAGATCGTATGGTCGAAAGACTGGATGAAATGCGCGCTGGTGCTGGATGGATATTGCCAGGCTATCTTTGATTTCGAAGCGCATGGGGGCTACAGTATCAACGAATTTCCCGAGCCAAACGGCATCTGGACGCAGGGTGACAGGAGGCTGACCAATGAGCGTATCCAACAACTATTCTAGTCACTGCAGGATTATTTCAAGTCCGCCGCTGCCGCCTCGTCCACGAACCAGTGAAGCTCGCCTGCCTGGGGCATTATCGTCTGGGACGGGTATTTGTCCGGATTGTATTCTCCTTTCAAGACTTCCTTTAGTGCATGGGCCTTTTTCTCACCGGCCGTAATGAATGCGATGTGGGCGGCCCTGTTGACGATGGGGCGGGTCAGCGTGATACGGGACATGTCCTGGGCCTTCAGAAAGAAAGATGTCACCCAGGCTGTTTCCTCGTGCACGACGGCGGTGCCAGGAAAGAGGGACAGGGTATGTCCGTCGTCGCCCATTCCTAAGATGACGAGATCGAAGCTGGGGCCTGTTTTTCCGAAATATTCGTGCAGGATCTTTTCGTATGCTGCCGCCGACTGCTCTGGTGGAATGTCGGTGCGCATGACGTGGATCTGTGCGGGTGGCACGGAAACAAAGTTCAGCAGGGTATCATACGCCATCTTCGCATTGTTGCGGTTGTCTTCGAAGGGAACGGCGCGTTCGTCTCCCCAGAAAACGTGCAGTTTGGACCAGTCGATGCGCTCCTTATAAGGGCTTCCCGCCAGTATCAGGTGCACTGGTGCGGGGGTGCTGCCTCCGGAGAGGGCGATGGTAAAGCGATCCTGCTTTTTGAGGGTATTTTCGATGGTATCGGTGATCCATTCCGCGAAGGCAAGGTTCAACGACCCGACGTCCTCGAAGGTATGTAGTTCCATGTGCTGGTTATTTGTGACCGCTGCCGTCCTGGCTGGGCTGCGGAATATTGATCCAGTTATGTCCGTCCCTTGCGATGAGCGCTTCTGCGTCCTCGGGTCCCCATCCATCGGGGGTGTAGTTGGGAAAGTCCACGGGTGGGCGGCTTTCCCATGTCTCGAGGATGGGCATTACGATCTTCCAGGCGGCTTCTACCTGGTCGGCGCGCATGAAGAGGGTTGGGTTGCCTTCCATGACATCGAGCAGGAGCGTTTCGTACGCTTCGGGTTCGTGGGTGCTGTCGGAGCTGAAGATCATGTCCACGGGGTCGAGGTTCATGGACTGGCCCGGGCGTTTGGCCTGGAAGCGCAGGCGCACTTCCATCTCGGGCTGTATGCTGATGGTCAGTCTGTTGGCTCTCCATGTATCCGCTGCCTCCGGTGGGAAGGCGTAATTGGGGGCCGTCTTGAACTGGATGGTGATGTTGGTGGTCTTCTGGTTCATCCGCTTGCCTGTGCGAACGTAGAAGGGCACGCCCTGCCAGCGCCAGTTGTCGATATAGAACTTGACAGCGGCAAAGGTCTCGACGGATGAGTTGGGGTTGACGCTTTTCTCCTGTTTGTAGCCGGGTACCTTTTGTCCTTTCATCCATCCGTCGCCATATTGGCCGCGCACGGCAATAGCATTGACCTCTTCCTTGCTGATCTTGCGGATGGCGTTGAGGACGTCCACCTTTTTATTACGGATCTCGTTGGCTTCGAAGGATACCGGAGCTTCCATGGCGACCATGCACATCAGCTGCAGGATATGGTTCTGCACCATGTCCCGGAGGGCGCCGGATTGTTCATAGTATCCACCCCGCCCTTCGACGCCGACGGTCTCGGATGCCGTGATCTGTATATAGTCTATATAGTTCCTGTTCCAGATGGGTTCGAACAGGGCGTTGGCGAAACGTAGTGAAAGGATATTCTGGACAGACTCTTTGCCGAGGTAGTGGTCGATGCGATAGATCTGCTCTTCCTTGAATCTGCTCATGAGCAGCTCGTTGAGCTCGTGTGCGCTCTTCAGGTCATGACCGAAGGGCTTTTCGATGACGATGCGTGTCTGGCGTGTGTCGGAGCAGAGGTTGAGGTTGCCTAATTTCTTGGCGATGTCCGGCATCAGCTGGGGGGCGACGGAAAGGTAGAAGATCACGTTGGGATGTTCGCCAAATTCTTCTTCCTTTTTCTTTACGACATCGGCGATCTTCTGGTAGTCGCCGTCTTTCTCTGCATCCATCTGGAGATAGGACACGTGCTGGGAGAATTCTGCCCACTGACCGTTGGGCTCCCCTTTCCGCCGGCTGAATTGCTGGATGCCGTCCAGCAGGCGTTTGCGATAGTCCTCGTCATTGTACTGGCTGCGGCCGATGCCGATGATCGCAAATTTTTCGGGCATCCAGCTGTCGATGGCCAGGTTATATAAGGCGGGGGAAAGTTTTCTGAAATTGAGATCGCCACTACCTCCGAAGATGAAAATGATGGAGGCGGGTGGTCTTTTATGGTTTTGCATATACTGTCTGTTGAATCCTGATTTATTTTTTCTAACCCGTTTGCTATCAGCATCCGGCTGTCCTGTACCGATGCCTTCGGCATCTGGCAGGGCTGATGATGGGCCTTACGGCCTCTTTTCCCACTGCGTGTGAAAAGTGCCGGCTTCGTCGATGCGTTGGTACGTATGGGCTCCGAAGTAGTCTCTCTGTGCCTGGATGAGATTGGTCGGCATACGTTCGCTGCGATAGGCATCAAAGTAGCTGAGCGCTGCCATATGCCCGCCAACGGGATAACCCATATGGATGGCATGGATGATCACGTTGCGCATGTTCTGCTTTTTGGCGGAGAGGAGCTGGCAGATGTCTGCATCGAGCAGGATATTCGGAAGTTCGGGGTGTTTTGTAAAGGACTGGTAGAATGTTTCCAGGAGGGAGCTGCGTATGATACAGCCGCCGCGCCATACCCGTACCACCTCGTTCAGCGGGATCTGCATGTCCAGCTCGCTGCTGGCTTTGTGGAGCATGGCCAGGCCCTGGGCGTAGCTGATGATGGTGGCGAAGTAGAGGGCGTCGTGCACCTGTTGGATGAATACTTCCTTTGGTACGGGGATGTCTACGTGGGATGTCTTGTAT
>DASZWE010000003.1:0-7559 GCA_035546735.1 Puia sp. | reverse complement strand
TTGGCCGGACTGGTAGCTGGTGTTGCTATCGGTATCCTGACCGCCCCCGCAGAAGGAAAGGAAACTCGTCAACGTATTGCGGATAGAGCTGACAGCTTAAAAAGAAAGCTCAGGCAGTTAAGGGGTCTTACTGTTGATGAGCTGGATGAGCTGAAGGATATATTTGAAAAAGAGACGGAAGGTCTCCGGGAAGATGTACGCACACGCGTGCTCGACCTGATCAAGGCCGCTAAAATGAAGGGCAATCACATCAAGGAACAAGCATTGTCCTAGGCCGATTGGCCGATAGGCCCTTCGCCGGCAGGACAGGCCGTCCACCAGATAGGTGGACGGCTTTTGCATTTTATAAGGTGGGGCAAAATTCCGTAATTTGCAGCCCTACAAAGAAGACGTTTTTTATGCCCATCGACCTTCGTTCCGACACTGTTACACGACCTACACCCGCCATGCTGCAGGCTATGATGCAGGCCAAAGTAGGGGATGATGTTTTTGGAGAAGACCCTTCCGTCAATCAGCTGGAGACCATGGCTGCCCGTCTGTTTGGGATGGAGGCGGCTCTTTATTGCCCCAGCGGCACGATGTCCAACCAGATAGCTATCAAATGCCACACGCAGCCGGGAGATGAGGTGATATGCGAGCGGCAGGCGCATGTATATATATACGAAGGCGGCGGTATCGCCTTCAATTCCGGTAGCCAGGCGCGCGCGCTCGAGGGCGACAGGGGGAGGATCCGGGCGGAGCAGGTATCGGCTGCCATCAATCCCGACGATGTACATAAGGCGAGGACGTCGCTGGTATGTCTGGAAAATACCTCCAACAGGGGAGGGGGGAGCTGTTATGACCTGGGGGAGATCGCCCGGATCAGGGAAGTGTGTACGGACAACCATCTCAAGCTGCACCTGGATGGAGCCCGGCTTTTCAATGCGCTCGTGGCGGGCAGGCAGGAGGCGGCTGTTTATGGCCGGCTGTTCGACAGCATTTCAGTGTGTCTGAACAAAGGGCTGGGATGCCCCATCGGCAGCATCCTGATAGGGCCGGCGGCTTTTATCCGGCAGGCGAGGAGGGTACGTAAGGTATTTGGCGGCGGGATGCGACAGGCCGGTTTTATGGCCGCCGCCGGCGTCTATGCGTTGGAACATCATATCGAACGGCTGGCGGAGGATCACGCGCATGCCGTACGTATCAGCCAGGCCCTGGAGAAGAAGGGGTTTGTACAAGGGATCATGCCGGTGGAGACCAATATCATCATTTTTGAAGTGGAGGAACAGTATTGTGCAAGATCGATCGCCAGTCAGCTAAAAGAGGCCGGTGTGCTGGCCATTGCCATTTCGGCCAATCAGCTGCGTTTTGTCACCCATCTGGATATTTCACCGGAGATGGTAGAGCAGGTCATTAAAGTCATCGAGAGTCTGTAAATTTATAAATTACAAAAGCCTAAACATTTATGTTCCCGAAAATAGCACCCAACGGCACAGCAGCATGGCAGCAATTGCAACAACATTATCAGACGGAGATCAGGCATCAGCATATGCGAACGATCTTTAAGAATGAGCCTGACAGGTTTTCCAAATACTCTTTCAGACTGGACGATATACTGGTCGATTTTTCCAAGAACATTGTAACGGACAAGACGATGGGACTGCTGCGGCAGCTGTATGCGGAGAGCAAGGTAAAGGAGGCCATCGAGGCCATGTTCACGGGGGAGAAGATCAATCAGACGGAGGATCGCAGCGTGCTGCATACGGCGCTACGGAATTTTTCCGGCGGGCCGGTGTATAGCGATGGCAAGGATGTCATGCCGGACGTGATGCGGGTGCTGGGGCAGATGAAGGCTTTTGCCGGCAGGATCCACAGCGGAGAGTGGAAGGGATATACGGGGAAAAAAATAAAATATATTGTCAATATCGGCATCGGCGGGAGCGATCTGGGCCCTGTCATGGTCACCGAAGCATTGAAGCCCTACTGGGTGGAAGGTATCCAGCCGTATTTTGTATCGAATGTCGACGGAACCCAGATCGTGGAGACCCTGAAGAAGGTAAATGCCGAGGAGGTCCTTTTCCTGATAGCTTCCAAGACGTTTACTACGCAGGAGACGATGACCAATGCGCATACGGCGCGGGACTGGTTTTTACAATCGGCCAAAGATGAGGCGTACGTAGCGAAGCATTTTGTCGCTCTCAGCACCAATGAAAAGGAGGTGGTGAGGTTTGGCATCGACAAGGCGAATATGTTCGAGTTCTGGGATTGGGTTGGGGGACGTTATTCTTTATGGAGCGCCATCGGGCTGTCGATCGTGCTTACCGTCGGCTATGAGCACTTCGAGGCCCTGTTAAAGGGAGCGCATCAGACGGACCTGCATTTCCGGAATACTCCGGTGGAAAAGAATATCCCGGCTACTATGGCGCTGATCGGATTGTGGTATACCAACTTTTTCGGATCGCAGACGGAGGCCATCCTGCCGTATGATCAGTACATGCACCGGTTTGCCGCCTATTTCCAGCAGGGGAATATGGAGAGCAATGGCAAGAGCGTAGACCGTAACGGGATACCGGTGGAATGGGCAACGGGGCCTGTCGTCTGGGGAGAGCCCGGCACGAATGGCCAGCATGCTTTTTATCAGCTGATCCACCAGGGCAAGCCGCTGATCCCCTGTGACTTTATCGCTCCTGCCATCAGCCATAATCCCATTGGAGACCATCATATGAAGCTGCTGTCCAATTTCTTCGCTCAGACTCAAGCACTTATGAATGGGAAGACGGGAGAGGAGCTGGAGGCGGAAAAAGTGCCTGCGTCGTTGATACCGTATAAGATGTTCAGTGGCAATCGGCCTACCAACTCCTTCCTTTTGAAGGAGATCACGCCTTTCAGCCTGGGCGAGCTGATCGCTTTGTATGAGCATAAGATCTTTGTGCAAGGGGTGATCTGGAATATCTACTCCTTTGACCAATGGGGTGTGGAACTGGGTAAACAGTTGGCTGGCAAGATCTTACCCGAATTGAAGGGAAGCGAGGAAGTGAAGGGGCATGACAGTTCGACCAATGGGCTGATCAATGCATATAAAAAGATGCGGTAGGCTTGTGTAATCGGGCTTTCGGGAACATCTGGGAAGAAAACCAAGGCCATGAAGATACCAGGAACCGCTAGAAGCGGTTCGTCCGATAGGACAGACATTAGCGATATGCGGGAATTGGGCTATTTTCCGGTCAAGACCAATTCTCGCACTTTATTGTATTTAACGTTGCTCGGAGCTGCGCTCCTGGGCAACGTTTTTGTTTTTGGGCAGAGCAGGATGCCGGGGGGCACGCAGTTGCCGGGAAAGCTTGAGTTTGGGCAGACGCTGCCGGGGTATATAAAGCCGCCGATGGTGATGAAGATAACAGGCGGGCGGGTTCAAAACGTCTGGGCGCAAGGTGCCGGTGTCGACTCGGTGCAGATACTCTCTCCGGACCGGATGCCCTGTGTGGTCACTGATCTTTCCCGGGTAGAGTCAATGCCTGTTCAGCGGAGTCGGAATCGGGAGCCCATGCCCAATATGATGGCCCGGAAGCCTATTGTGAGGGTCATAGCGTTCCCCGGAGGTCAAAAATAAAAAGGGCGGCGTAAAAACACCGCCCGGCTAAGGTCTAACCATTGTTGCTATAGCAGTTACGGGAGGATTCGAACCCCCGTAAAAGGTCATGCGGACCTCCGCCTTACCGCTCGGCCACGTAACTCGTATACTACTTTTATCAGTACCAGTAGAAGCATGCATCAAAGTAAGGTAATTTTTATTAGTCCACCAATTTTGTAGACTAATATGTTTTTCCACAAATTTTAGATTTTTGTTATAAAATAAAATTCCAGGGGTCCCGTTATGGAGTACATTTGCGTGATTTTCATTTAAAATCCTATAATTTATTCTGCTAACACATGCACCTTCTCTCTTATCAAACACTTCGTTCGGCGAGTATCCCAGCTTTTTGCAGCCTTGCCCTTTTCTTCTGCGCCTGTAACAGCGGGCAGTCCCAGGCCGGTAAGGCGGATTCAGCCGCAGCGGTCAAGGCACAGGCTCCCAAAGACTCTGTTCCACCTGCCACTGTAGATATGACCCCCGTGGATACGGCGGCGTACAATAAAAAGCTCGTTTACCTGGCCAACGGGGATTCATCCGGCAGATGGCCGGCGAAGGGGCCTTATCCCATACCCGGTGCTATCCTTCCCTTCAAGAGGATCGTGGCTTATTATGGTAACTTCTATTCCAGAAATATGGGCGTGCTCGGTGAGTACCCCCCCGATGAGATGTTGAGAAGGCTCAAGGTCGAGCTGAAAAAGTGGCAGGAGGCCGATCCGGCTACGCCGGTGATACCCGCTATACACTATATTGCTGTGACGGCCCAGGGTAGTCCTGGCAAGGACGGTAAGTATCGTCTGCGGATGCCTGCAAAACAGATCGATTCTGCGCTGCATATCGCGGCCCGCATCAACGCCCTGGTATTCCTGGACGTACAGGTCGGTTTTAGCAATGTACAGGCGGAGATCCCGATGCTGGAAAAGTACCTGAAGATGCCCAATGTGCATCTGGGCATCGATCCTGAATTCTCTATGAAGACGGGTAAAAAGCCTGGTACCGTCATTGGTACGATGGACGCCAGCGATGTGAACTTTGTATCGAACTATCTTGCCAATCTGGTAAAGGCGAATAACCTGCCTCCCAAGATACTGGTGGTACACCGATTCACCCGTCCGATGATCACGAACTATAAGAGCATACAGCGTCATCCCCAGGTACAGATCGTCATGGATATGGATGGATGGGGCGAACCTACGCTGAAGTACGACAGCTATAAGAGCTATATTTCCCTGGAGCCTGTACAGTTCACCGGCTTCAAGCTATTCTACAAGAATGATATTCGTAAGCCCAAGAGCCGTATGCTGACGCCGGCGGAGGTATTGAAGCAAAAGCCTTCTCCCATATATATACAGTACCAATAAGTTGGACAGATCGTAAAGGGCTGGTCTTTCTTAGGGCAAATTTCTTCCCTGGTCGTTACGGTCCTTATTGTGAAAGAAGTATGCGTCCAGCGAAAGGGGACCGCTGCCTTCTATTAGGAATAATATAGTCAGTAAAAGACACAGAATGGCGAGTCCCAATTCCGTCTGAGGGGCGAACCCGCTCCGCTGGGCATTGATAAAGATGACGGCGCCGATGAGGAAGGGAATTTGAATAAGGCACATCAGACGTGTTTGCAGTCCGAGCATAATGAGAAATCCTCCCAATAAATTGACAGTGCAAATAATGATCTGCAAAGCATGGGTGTGACCTGCAAGATAGCTGCCGGATACCAGGTTTTCTACCAGGGTGGCATTACTCATAAACGTGATGCCTTTGGCTTGCAGTATAACGCCCAGCAGCAGGCGGGGAAAGATGAGCCAACGGGGATGGTGTGTGATGCTCCATTGATTGATGCTCTTCAATGTGTCCATATTCATGGTGTTTGGTCTACCATTACCTATGCAATTGGCATGCCCTTACTTTAACTTCTTTATCAGGTACTTAGGGGACTCGGTATAGCCCTGGCGAAAATAGAAATCATGGGCCCTCCGGCGGCGTGTATGGCAATGTACCTCCATGAGATGGCAGTCTCTTTCCCGTGCCAGCTGTGTACAATATTCCTCTATCTCCCGTCCGATGCCAAGACTTCGGGCTGTGTCTTCCACTGCAAAGTAGCTGATGCGGGCGAAGTCTCCTTCGAGAGCTATCTGGGGGATGAAATGAAGGGAGATGAATGCCAGGATACGACCTTCTGTTCCTTCCTCATAGACGAGAAGCCTTTCGTCCGGGTGGCTGGTCATCTTTTTTATCTTCTCTTCCAGGAAGGGGGCTGTATTTGGATATTCCAGCTGGTCCAGGAGGTGGGAGATGGCGGTCCAATCACTGTTTTTAGCTGTGCGGATACCCATGGGCTGCCAGTACTTTCTTGATGACATAATAGCCGGCGATGCACAGCATGATGATCACGATGACGGCTACATAGCCCCAGAGACCTTCTTTCACCTTCCTTTTCTCCCGGCGCTGTCTCTTTTTTGCCACGCTTTTCTGGAGGTCGCGGTTCAACTGTTCGACATAGGTCTGTATATCTTTTTTGTTCCTGATCTGTTGCAAGCCTTCCATGGCGTCGTTGAAGAGGTCGTTGTCGGCCATCATTTTTTCCACCTCATGGCTTTTTTCCGCGGAAAGGTTGCCGCTGAGGTAGTCCATCAATAGCTGGTTATCGATGTCCTTATTACTGTTTGATAATATGTTCAGTAGATCGTCGTTCATGTTTTGCTGGTTTTACGCTCGATTAGCAGCTTCAGGTTCCTTTTACCGTTCTGTATATAGCTTTTCACCTGCATAAGGGTGTAGCCTGTGACATCGACAATCTCCTGGTAGGATCTTTTTTCCAGGTAGAATAGTAAGATACATCGTTTTTGTTCTTCGCCCAACTCTTCCAGGGATTCGCTCATGAGCTCCAGCAGCCTGTCTTTTTCAAGGTGCCGGTTTTTGCCGGAAGCATCGTCCCAGTCGGCGAGCATGTTCTCGGACAGCTCCACCTTTCGTCCATGCTGATCCCGCAGCTTCATCAGGCAGTGATTGCGGGCGATGGTATATATCCAGGACTTGAAATAGGTCACCCTGTATTTAGGTAGTTCCGTGATGATCTTAACAAAGATCTGCTGTACACAGTCCTTGGCTTCTTCTTCCTGTTTCAGGTACTTCATACAGACGCCAAAGAGCAATAGCGTATAACGTGACAGTAAGATGCCAAGCCATTCCTTATTGCCATCGGCATAAAATCTATCGAGTAATTCCTGGTCGGTGATATGATTGTTAGGATCGTGGTTCACAGTTGTAAAGCTAATGTTTGTCCTCCGGACAACGAACCGGAGGTTCGTTCTGGTAAGGAATTTCTTTTTTGTTAAGATGCAGGTTCGGGGAAAATTCATAATTTTCCGCCATGATCAGAGCTATTTGTTGTGTGCCGGTGAGTCCCCTAAGAGCAGAACCCTCCCACCGGAGCGAAATGGTCAGTCAGCTGATATTTGGCGAATGTTGTGAGGTCCTGGTGCAGGATAAGGACGGCTGGAGCAGGATCCGTTGCAGCTTCGACGGATATGAAGGCTGGTGCCAGTCCGGTCAGCTGACAGAGATTGACGAACCTGAATACGACAAAGGCAATGCGCTGACACCCGACTGGGTGAACAGTCTCGAATACAATGGCCATCCGATGATGGTGCCGATGGGGGCTGTCCTTACAGCCATGAAAAATGGCCGGGCGCACTGGCGGAAAAATCAGGTACATTTCAAGGGCAAGACCTGGGAGCCTTCCGCGGCGGGGAGGGATTCAAAATCCATTCGACAGCTGACGTACAAATTTTTAAACACTCCCTATTTATGGGGCGGGAAGACTGTTTTTGGCACGGACTGCAGCGGGTTTGTCCAGTCCGTTTTCCGGCATATCAATATTCCTTTGTTACGGGATGCGTCCCAGCAGGCCACCCAGGGCGAGGCGGTGGGGTTCCTGGAAGAGACCAGGACG
>DASZWE010000002.1:0-2858 GCA_035546735.1 Puia sp. | reverse complement strand
GCGTATTGGGAACATCCTTCAATATAAAAGCCTATCCATCCGACAGGATCATCGAGATCACGGTGGCGCATGGAAAAGTACAGGTAGTGGAAGAAAAAAAGAACATGGGACTGCTCACGGATGCGCAGCAGCTTCGATTAAGTACGGACAGTATCCGGCCTCAGCTGAAAAAAGTGGATGTGAACCCGGTGATCGCCTGGCGGCCGCGGGAAATACGTTTCGACGATATAACACTGGAAGAGGTGGGTAAACAGGTACAACAGCGGTTTGGAAAGGTAGTGCAGTTTACGAACCCCGTGTTGGCCGGGTGCCGTGTAACGGCTACTTTCTATGAAGACGATGATCTCGATGAGATCATGACAGTGATCTGCGGTATATCCCAATCGACATATACGATCAAGGGAAATGTGATCGCCATCGATGGGAAAGGATGTAACTAAAACATCCCGGGTGGAGCCGGGATGCGGGTTGTCTTAAACAATTATGGTGTAACTATCTAAAACTTGCCAAAACTATGGAATTTTTATGTCCACACAAAGGTTGGATTATGAAGCTAACATGCTTGCTTGTTGCCATTGGCTGTACCGGCCTGCAGCTTCTGATGGCAAATACGGGAAAAGGCCAGGAGCTCAGGGATGTGCGGGTCTCCATGGAGCTAAGGAACCAGCCGCTGCGAGCAGGTTTTTCGATGATCGAAAAACAGACGGATTTCAGGTTTGCGTACAGCCGTCAGCAAATAGACAATTACAGGAATATTTCTTTGCCCCGCGGCAGCTATACCGTGGATAAGGCATTGGAGCTTCTCCTGGCCAATACCCGTCTGCTGTACAGGCAGCTGAATAATAAGATCATCGTTTATCAGCAGGGAGACCCTGCTTCCGGTCTCGCCAGTGATGCTTCTCTTGCAGCGAATCAGCCCACGGAAGGGATTATAAAAGGAACGGTCACTAATGAAAAGGACGAACCCATGGTAGGAGCGTCCATCGTCCTTGTCGGCGCGGGCAAAGGCACATCGGCAGGCCTGTCCGGCGAATTTACCATCACAGGCGTCAGGCCGGGCAAATACAAGGTACAGGTATCCGCCATCGGCTATCAGACAATGGTTCTCGATATTACGCTCCAGGATGGACAGAGCCGGGAATTGATAGTCCAGCTAAGACCAGGTGGCAATGCCCTTAATGAAGTGGTAGTGACGGGCTACTCCCGCCAGAACAAGCGGGACGTGACCGGTGCGGCTTCTACCATTTCTGCCGATGTGGTATCGCAGACTCCTGCTACGGATGTTACAGCTATTCTCCAGGGACGTGCCGCAGGTGTCAGCGTGGATGAGCAGGGCGGTCCCGGAAGCGCCATGGTGGTGAGGATACGCGGCGTGGGTACGATAGGCAATAACGACCCGCTCTATGTCATCGACGGGGTACAGATCCGGATGGGCAATGCCAGTGGCAGCCAGGACATATCCAGCCTGATCAATCCGGGCGACATCGAAAGCATTACTATTCTGAAAGACCCTTCTCTTATTGGTCTCTATGGCTCAGAAGGCAGTAACGGGGTCATTGTCATCACCACCAAGGCGGGTAAGATGGGTACGCCCCGGCTGGATTATAACGCTTATGTGGGGTACGAAATGCCAAAAAAGTTGCCCTCTTTTATTACCCCTCAGCAACAGGCAGATGCTTTGTACAACTCCTATCTCAATTCGACGCCGGCACAGACTCCCAAACCTGCTTCCTTCTATGGCAACGGCAATACTCCTGTGCTTCCGGATTATATCATCGAAGGTCCTTCTCCGAATGTTGGAGTAGCCGCCGGCAGTCCCCAGGCGGCCCCTGCCCTGTACGATCTGAGGACCTACCGTATCCTAAAGGCCAACAAGACAGGTACTAACTGGTTCAAAGAACTTTTCAAGTCCGCCTTTACCCAGAACCATCAGCTTTCGCTCAGCGGCGCCAATGAAAAGAGCAGCTATGCATTGACCTTTGGCTATTTCAACGACCAGGGAACAGAGCTGAACTCCTATTTCAAACGCTACTCTCTACGCGTAAATACGCTGTTTAAAATACAACCCTGGCTCAGGGTGGGAGAGAACATGGAAGTATCCTATACGGATGCCAATGGAGGGACCAGGCGTACGAGCAATACATTTAACAATGACATTGGCGCCATCTTCGCGCTATCCCCCCTGCTGCCAACCCATGATATTGCGGGCAATCTGGCCGGAACCAAGGGCACAACTATCCTGGGCGGCGGTAATCCCCTTATCGGCAGGAGCAGTGCTAAAGACTCCAAATCCTACACGGAGTCCATCATTGGCACTGCCTATCTGGAGGCGGAGCCTGTAAAAGGACTGATTTATACTAATCAAATAGGATTTCAGTTCGTCCCCAACCAGTTTCATTACTATCTGCCCAAACTTTTCCAGGAGCCGCTGACCGACACGTCCAGTATCTTCAGTGAAGGGTCCAGTTACTTTACAGACTGGCGCTGGCTCAACAAGCTGTCCTATTCCACCACTATTGCGCGCGATCACCGGATCTCGGCTTTTGTGGCCTATGAATCCCATGCTTTCGCCTATCGTGACAACCAGGGAGTGACAGGTAACCTGGCCAGCCCCAATCCCAGCAACCAATACCTTGGCAGCGGCAATACGGGCACTGACGCATTTTATACGCCCATTGTATATGGCGGAGGTGATAAGCGTACCAGCGTATCCATGTTTGGCAACGTCACCTACTTCTTGATGGACAAATATCTTTTCACGGCCACTGCACGTAGGGATGGCTCTTCGAAATTCGGGCCCAGCAGCGTCTATGGTAATTTCTGGTCCGTCAGCGGTGGATGGCGCATTTCCAAAGAAT
>DASZWE010000001.1:0-8929 GCA_035546735.1 Puia sp. | reverse complement strand
CGGGACTATCCGGACGTGGAACAGGAGGTGCGATTCCGTCAGTACGGCGGGATGCTGGTAAAAAAAGGGCAGCAGAATTTACAGGAAGACAGGGTGATCTATACGGACTCCACCTTATTCGATGTTTTCACGCTGCCGATGATCCAGGGTGATCCCAAACATGCATTGGTGGAACCTAAGTCAGTGGTCATCACGGAAAGCATGGCGCGGAAATATTTCAACTCGACGGATGTGGTGGGAAAATACCTTGTCGTCAACGATACTTCTAATTTAAAGGTGACGGGCGTCATCAGGGATATCCCCCAACAATCGCATTTCAATTTCGACTTTTTTATCTCGGCCAACCAATCCATCCAGCACTGGGAGGTGGGCGACTGGCTGAGCAATAACTTCAATACTTACATCGTGCTGAAGAAGGGCACGGACCCAAGGAAGTTCGAGTCCAGGTTCCCGCAGATAGTAGATAAATACATCGGTCCGAAGGCGCAGGCTACCATGCACATCGATATGGATCAGTTCTACAAGAGCGGCAACTATGTAAAGTATACGCTGATGCCGTTGACCGATATTCACCTGTACTCCAGCAAGTCGTCGGAGCTGGGTCGCAACGGCAGCATACAGTTCGTATATATCTTTTCCACCATCGCGGTGTTCATACTGCTGATAGCCTGTATCAATTTTATGAACCTGTCGACGGCGCGGAGCGCCGGCAGGGCCAAGGAAGTGGGTGTGCGGAAGGTGTTGGGTTCCACGCGCAAGAGTCTTATCCGGCAGTTCCTCATCGAGTCGATGATGGTATGCTTTATTGCCCTGTCGCTGGCGGTGGTGATCGCCATTGCGATGCTGCCGTTGTTCAACCAGCTGGCATTTAAAGAGCTGAGTCCGTCCCTTTTTGGCAGGCCCGGGCTGATAGCGGCTTTGTTGGGGCTGACGATCATCGTAGGGTTCCTGGCGGGAAGCTATCCGGCTATCTTCCTTTCCAGGTTCCGGCCGGCGCAGGTATTGAAGGGCAAGCTGGCGGCAGGCTTCCGGAGCGGGTGGCTGCGGAGCGGGCTGGTGGTATTCCAATTCAGCATCTCGGTGGTGTTGATGGTGGGGACGATCGTCATTTACCGGCAATTGAACTATATACGTGAGAAGAATATCGGGTTCGACAGGGATCAGGTATTGGTCCTGGAAAATACAAACGCCCTGAAGGGGTCAACGGCCGCCTTTCGGGAGGATATTTTAAAGATCAATGGCGTTCAGCGTGCGACGATGACGGGTTTTTTGCCTACGTCCACCTGGAGGTCGGACTATCCTTTGTTCAAGGACGCGAGCGGAGATGCTTCCAAGGCGGCGTCCATGCAGGTGTGGGATGTGGATGAGAATTATATACCTACCCTGGGCATGCAGATGGTACAGGGCAGGAATTTCTCCCGCGACTTCCCCACAGACAGCACGGGGATCATTCTCAATGAGTCGGCGGTGAGACAGCTGGGCTGGACGGATGCCGTGGGCAAGGATCTTTATGCGCTGGATGATTTCCCCAAGCCGGACCTGACACGTCTGCATGTGGTGGGGGTGGTAAAGGATTTCAATTTCAATTCCCTGCGGGATCAGGTAACGGGACTGGCTATACGATGGAGGAAGCAGAACAACCGCATAGCGGCGAGAATTTCCACCCGGAATACGGCCGGTCTGCTATCGCAGATAGAGGCGAAATGGAAAGTGATGGCGCCGGGTCAGCCGTTCCATTATTCCTTTATGAACGAGGATTTCGATAACCTGTACCGTACGGAACAGGAGACGGGCAAGCTTTGTATTACGTTTGCCACGCTGGCTATCTTCATTGCGTGTATGGGGTTGCTGGGGCTGGCCATGTTCACGGCTGAACAGCGTACGCGTGAGATCGGTATCCGCAAGGTGCTGGGGGCGAGCGTGAGCGGTATCCTCTCGCTGCTGACAAGGGATTTTTTAAAGCTGGTGTTTATTGCCATCCTGGTTGCGTCTCCTGTGGCATGGTGGATCATGCATAAATGGCTGCAGGATTTTGCGTACCGGACGAGCATCAACTGGACGGTGTTTGCGTTGGCGACGGGGGCGGCTTTGCTGACGGCGCTGGGCACTATCAGCCTGCAGGCGATGAAGGCGGCGCTGGCTAATCCGGTGAAGAGCTTGCGGAATGAGTAGGAGACTTTTCGGGAAGACCCGGGCGTGTGGGGGCGGCTACTGCCGGGCGTGGTTCGACTGTGTCACGAGGTAGTAGGCGGTAGTAGTCACGAAATTTCTGAACCAGGGGATGCGGCTTATCAGGGAAGACTGTACGCGGGGCTTCCAGCCGAACTTGTATTGGTAGATGGGATTGATAAAGAAGAGCCGTCTGTGTTGGATGCGATAGTCCGTCTGCTTCAGGATGCGTTCGAATTTTTCCAGGGACAGGCGGGTATCCCGTATCTCTATGAGGTCCTTGACGGGCTGGTTGTATTTCTTTAGTATGTATTTATACAGTCTGCCGGGGAGGAGGTGATAATACGGTAGTTTGGAGAGAACCTTATTGGTGCATATCTGCTGGTGACCGCCGAAAGGCATTTGCCAGGGGGGGAAGCCAAAGAATATCGCTCCGTGGGGGAGGAGGAAGGAATGCAGCTTGCGGAGGAGTTTGGCCTGGTCATAGATGTGTTCGATGACATCCTTGAGGACGATGAGGTCGAACCTGCCGCCGAGGTCTTTTTCGACATCTACATTATATATATCGCTGACGATGTAGGTGAGCTTGCCGGCTGCCAGTTCGGGTTCCAGCCATTTGCGGCCGTTGACGACACGTTCTTCGAGCAATTCAACGCCGACACCGATGCAGCCTTCGTCGATGAAGGCTTTGAGGACACCGGCTTCGCCGGCGCCTATTTCCAATACCCGTGCTCCTTTTGGGAGGGGGAGGGTTTCCCGGATGAAGGGGATGACGTATTTGGCGGTATTGGATACCTGGATGTCGAAGTATTGTTTTCTGTCCTTGTGGAATTCAAACATAAAATGGCGCCTCCGGGTGGCTGTAAAGGGGGGCAAGGTACGAATTTTTTGGGACAGGGCGACCTGCCGGAAGGAGGGGATATTGTAAAATCTTTGTATGTATGGCGGGATTTCCGTAAATTCAGGAACTCCTAAAATCGATTAATGAAACTACTGCTTCCACCCTCTGCCAGACCGGTGAGATGGGTATTGGTTCTCCTACTGCTTTTTGCGTCCTGTAAGAAGTCTGCCGATCATTCGCCTGTCCGTTCCATTCCCAATGCTGAAGATAAAGCCAAAAAATATATAGGTTCCTATCATGTCATAGAAAATGCGTCGCTGTATTATCCGGCGGGAGGGGATACCGTTATTGAATTTGCCGGTGAGATCATCCGGGACCATTCCACGCTGGGGACGATATTGCCGAATGGGCTGCTTTTTACAGATACGATCAATGTCATTTCCTTTATACAATCCGGCAGGAACCCGGCTCCTGAGTGGGCGATCCCCGGAAGGGAAATAGATTATGGATCGGACACGATCACTTTCAAGATATATAAGGACACGGTCAATGCCGGCAGGGATACGATCATATGTGCCTATGGGGATCTGGCGCTGGTACGGGTCCTGGGGAAGGATTCACTGTCTCTGAGCTATTATTTCGGATTAGGGTATGTGACCTATGCCATAAACCAGACCTGGATAAAAAATTGAACAATCCAGGAACCGTCAAGGCGGTTCGTCCAGAACCGTAGGTTCCGACCGAGGACGAGCGAGTGCCCGGAGCTCGGACGAAGGCCTACAGACATAAGCGATTTACGGGAATTGGGCTATTTTTTGTGAAGACCAATTCCTGCAATTTAAACAGACAGGCTATGAAAAAATTATGGTTCGCGGGATTGTTGCTGGTAGCTATCGGCTACTCTTGCAAAAAGGATGTACATACGCCTCCGGCGAACTATATAGAGGCTACGATAAATGGCGTGCGGGTGGAGTTCGATTCGTTGGTGACGGCGCTGGTAGACTCCAACGTGCAACTGCTGGAGCTGTCGGGCTATAAGGGGGTGCCGGGGATGGATACGGTGTTCTATTCAGGAGGATATCAACAGACCTTTTCGGATTTTATATTGTTGCGGATCGGGTATACCTATGGCAGTCCTGTTGTTGAGGGGGCGCGCACGGATACCGCCCTTCTGCGGAAGGACCTGGCGTTGCTTTATTACGGACAATACCTGAATTTTACCACTCAGCCCAATTACTATATTTATCTGGATTTCCCTTTCAGCGAGGTGAAGGCCACGGTGACATCGGTGGCGAATAATGTGATACAGGGGACTTTCGAGGGCACGATCTACGGGCAGACGAATACGAGCACTTCCGTGGTGGTCAAGGATGGGAGGTTTAGGGTGCAGATGCCGCGATAAGGGGCGGCGGCCTGCCGTAAGCATTAACCCTTACTTTTTTTTAAGGGTATGTAGAAATAATTCCCCAAATCCTGCGTTTTTTCTTCCGGGGTGCTTGTAAAAAGTAGCGCCTAACCTAACCCCGTATGCGCGTAGCTAATAAGTTTATCATTAACGCCGATGATTTCGGGTACAGTGAGGCCGTCAATGGCGCTGTGCTGAAATGCTTTCAAAAATGGCTGGTGACCAGCGCTTCTCTCCTGGTGAACATGCCCGGATTCGAAGGAGCTGTCGGGATGGTACATGCGCATTCCCTGCTCACCGGAAAAATAGGTGTTCGCCTGAACCTCACCGAGGGTTTTTCGCTGACTTCGGCCATCCGTGACTGTACTACCTTCTGTCATGAATCGGGATTCTTTATTCTGAAAGAAAACAGCCGGCTGCTGGCGCTGACCAAACGTGAAAGACAGGCCGTCTATGAAGAAATGAAGACCCAGCTGGAGACGGCCCTGCTGGCAGGCATACGCCCGACCCATCTCGATATACATCATTCGCTCCACCGGCAATGGCCCATTGCAACGGTGGTGGCGTCGCTGGCGCGTGAATATGGGATCCAGCGGGTACGTTTTTCCCGCAGCATGGGTCCCGGGATGCGTGGGATCAGCGGGCACTACCGGCGATTGTTCAACCGCGTCCTTGCGCGATACCCGGGTATCTGCGGTCCCGATCTTTCGGGATGCGTATGCGACTGGCTGAAGCTGCCGGAGAAGCGGCGTCCGGCGGGAAAATATATCGAGATCGCGGTCCATCCCGTGCTGGATGAATACGGGGACCTCATCGACAAAGACGGAAAGGACCTGCAACGCAAGCTGCGTCCCGTCATCGACCACCGTCATACTATCTCTTATGCCGACCTGCCTGTCCCTATTGAACGACGGGGCGGGAGAATGGACCGGGCCAGCGAACAGACCCTGGCAATTTGAGTCCTGCCGAGGTCGTCCGACGATGGACTAAATTGCTGGAATTGGGCTAATTTGCGGTCATGCATATCACCGCGGAACATAGCTTACTGGTGGTCTCTGTCCTTCTGCTTTTGAGTATCATCGGTGGCAAGACGACAAGCAAATGGGGCGTCCCTACCCTGCTCTTCTTCCTGCTGGTGGGTATCCTGGCCGGATCGGAAGGAATAGGCGGCATTCCTTTCGACGACATGCATACGGCGCAGTTCATCGGCATTACTGCGCTCAACTTTATTCTTTTTTCCGGCGGTCTCAGCACGGATTTTCAAACCATCCGTCCCGTGCTGGGTACGGGGTTGGCCCTATCGACTTTGGGGGTGCTCCTGACGGCCCTCTCGGTAGGGATCTTTGTACATTTTCTCCTTGGCTTCAGCCTGCCGGAGGGGCTGCTGATGGGCTCCATCGTCTCTTCCACCGACGCGGCGGCGGTGTTCTCCATCCTGAGGGGCCGGGGCATCGGATTGAAAGGCGCGTTGCGTCCCGTACTGGAGCTGGAGAGCGGCAGTAATGATCCCATGGCTTATTTCCTCACCATTTCGCTCACGGCGGTGGTAAAGGAGGGGCATTTCCCCGTCGGCGAGCTGCTGGCCCTTTTTATAAAGGGCTTTATCATCGGGGGCGCGATGGGATACTGCACGGGAAAGTTCAGTCTATGGCTGATCAACCGGATACATCTCAGCAGCCAGGGTCTTTATCCCGTCTTGCTGATGGCGCTGGCCATGTTCAGTTATGCGGGTACGGAGTTTTTTGGGGGTAACGGGTTTTTGGCCATCTATATCTGCGCGGTGATGCTGGGCTCGTCCAACTTTATACATAAGCGAAGTCTCATTCAATTCTATGAAGGGGTGGCCTGGCTGATGCAGATCATCCTCTTCCTGACGCTGGGGATGCTGGTATTTCCTTCCAGGGTGCTGGCCGTGGGCTGGCAGGGGCTGCTTATTTCCGCCTTTCTGATACTGGTGGCGCGGCCGATAGGTGTTTTTGGAAGCCTGGTCTTCCACAAGGCCAACCGGCGGAGCAAGGTCTTTCTTTCCTGGGTGGGGCTCCGCGGGGCGGTTCCCATCGTATTCGCCACCTACCCCAAGATAGCGGGTATTGCTCAGAGCGATATGATCTTCAACCTGGTGTTTTTTATCGCGGTGTCCTCGGTCCTTGTACAAGGCACCACGCTGCCGGCCGTGGCAAAAATGTTACATCTGATCGTCCCCGGTAAGGCCAAGCGGCGAACGGGCTGCGACCTGGAATTTATCGATCCTACCATGTCAGTGAGAGAGGAGGTGCTGTTACCGCATCATGCCATCGTCAACGGCCGGCGCATCGTGGAGATCAATTTTCCCAAGACGGCCAAGATCCTGTTGGTAGTCCGGGGGAAGGACTATATTACACCGGTGGGTTCCACGGTGCTGAGGGGGGACGACCGGCTGCTGATCCTTGCAGAAAATGAGCGGGCTTTTTCTTTGGCGATGCATTCATTAGGGATGGCCCATTGATGAAAATGTCGTAAATTTCCTGGCCCTCTGTCGCAAACAAACCAATGAAAGGAAAGCAAACCATCGAATTCACGCCGGTGAGGGGTCTTATTGCCGTCACCATGTGCGTAGTGGCTTTTGTGGTTATATCATTCTGGCAAAACAGGCGGGTGGAAGACACTACTATCCTGGTGAGGCATACCAATCAGGTATTGAGAGTTGTAGAAGAGGCGCTGGACCTGAACCTCCGGCATGAACTGGCGGTAAAGAACTTTCTTCTTACCGGCATTTCCCCTTCACTCGACAGCTCCGCTGAGCTCACCTCCCGGCTACACGACCGGCTGGCGGATATAAAAGAGCTCACAAGCGATAATCCGATCCAACAACGGCGCATCGACACGCTGATCCGATATACGAATACCAATCAGGCGCTGCTGGATAGCGCTATTTTTTTAAGTCAGCGGGGAGATATTGCAGGAGCTGGCAGAATGGTAAGTAAGGACGCGGCAGCGGGTTATTCCTACCAGATCGAGCGGCTGGCGGACCGGCTCAAGGCGGAGGAAAGCGGGCTGTTGGAGATCCACCGGCAGAACAACCGGCACAGGGTATCCGAGCTGCAGCGTGTCTTGTGGGGTCTTATTGCCGCCACTATTCTTCTCGTCTTAATTGTCGCGAGAAAGATCCGGGCCGACATGCTCCGGGAAAAAGAGATGAAAACAAAGTTAAGTCAATTCAACCAGGCGCTGTAAGAAACGGTCCGGTCACAGACCTCCGAACTGGCCGCCTCCGAAGAGAAATATAAGACCCTGTTCTATAAGAGTCCTCTTCCCAAATGGATCTATGACCAGGATACCCTACAGTTCTTAGAGGTCAACGATGCGGCCATTCAACATTACGGGTATAGTCAAAATGATTTCAAGCGTATGACCATCATAGATATCCGGCCGCCGGAAGATATACCCAGGCTAATGGAAAATGTGGAAGACGTGCGGGCTTCGGGGGGCACTTATATAGATAATAACTGGCGGCATGTCAAAAAGAACGGCGAGATCATCGACGTGGAGCTGACGGCCCATGCCATCGAGTACGGACATCGGAAGGCGCGCATGGTCATCATCAACGATATAACGGAAAGGCGGCGATCGGAGGAACTGAAGCGGCAGCTCAATGCGGACCTGCAGAAGCGGGCTTTGGAGCTGGCAGCCTCCAATGCGGAGCTGGAACGGTTTGCCTATATCGCATCGCACGATCTGCAGGAGCCCTTACGCATGGTCAGCAGCTTTCTGCAACTGCTGCAGAAGAAATATTACGGTCACCTGGATGAGAAGGCCAACCAATATATCCGATATGCCGTGGATGGGGCTGAGCGTATGAAGGCGCTTATTCTCGACCTGTTGGAATATTCACGTGTAGGTACAGGGAAGGGAGCATTTGAGCCCGTGAATATGTGCGAGGTGGTAAAAGGGGTAGGCGATGTATTCCGTGAAAAGGTCATTGCCAGCCGGGGTCAGATCGACATCGGGGAAATGCCGGTGGTCATGGGTGATAAGGTGCAGCTGATGCAATTGATGCAAAATCTGATAAGCAATGCGCTGAAATATCATGGCGGGGACCCGCCTCATGTGGAGATCAGAGCAAAGGAGGTGAGCAGGGGCTGGCAGTTTTCGGTGAAGGATAATGGCATCGGTATCGATCCCCAGTTCTTCGACAAGATATTTATCATTTTTCAGCGGCTGCATAATAAGAGCGATTACTCAGGTACAGGTATCGGGCTGGCCATCTGCAAGAAGATCGTGGAGCGGCATGGGGGCAGGATTTGGGTGGATTCGTCACCGGGGGCGGGCAGCACATTCCATTTTACGATAGTAACCTAATCATAAATCTATCCTTTTTTTATGCAAGAGATACACATTCTTCTCGTAGACGACAATGAGGGTGATATCCTCCTTACCAAAGAAGCCCTGGATGAGGCAAAGATCGTCAATCGTATTTCGGTGGCCTATGACGGCGTGCAGGCCCTGAGCTTCCTTAAAAAAGAGCCTCCTTTCAA